>JBEKKY010000197.1:0-6823 GCA_050010475.1 Acidobacteriota bacterium
GCGCCGGTTTTCAAAAGGATTGCTTTTGCCAGTTATGTGTACAGAAAGATCTGTTGCACTGAGAAGCATTAGTGTTTTATAATGTGTTGCGATTTCAGTCCCTCACTCTCCTCAGTCAATCCCTCAGAGCGAGGGCGCATGGCTTTACAGCAGTAGCCGTAACCCTCCAAGCTGGCGCTACACTTATGTCCGAATTTCGATGAAGGTGCGCCTTCTCAACGCGGAGCCGCCATGAAAACAATGCGAGAACAACTGAGGGAAGGCTTGATAGTGAATAATCGGTACCAGATTGAGGCCTTGTTAGGAGAAGAAGGCGCGGAATCCGTGTACCTATGCCGGGAGTTAGCGGCGGGAAAAGCACGAACCAGGATGAAGATTGTTGACGCCAACTCCTTTACTTTGGGATCTGCGGCCTCTGTGAGCAGGGAGTTTGCGCTGCTGGTCAGACTCAGGCATCCAAATCTTGTCCGAACACTGGATTTCGGAGTTCTTGAGGCTTCCCGCGAGCTGTTCGTGGTCGAGGAGTGGATTGAGGCACAGGATGTGTATTCCGGAACCGAAGGGATGGATCCGGAGAAAGTTCTATGCCTCATCATGAAGATTTCAAAAGCACTGCGATATTTGCACACCCGGGGGATCGTGCATGGCAATTTGAATTGTTTAAACATAATTCTTTGCAAATCCGGGGAAACCCACGACATCAAACTGCAGGACTTCGGTTTAATGCACCACTTGCCAGATGCGTCACGCCGACGTGGGTTTGAGTCATTGGCCTATTTGGCGCCGGAAGTGATCATGGGCGCCGGGGTGAATGAAAGCTCGGATCTGTATTCCCTGGGCGTAACGATCTATCAGCTTTTGGCCCGCCGACTACCCTTTGAAGATGAAGATGCCGGTTTTTTAATGCAGAAGCATTTGCAGGGGAGTGTCGACCTGCATCCGATCGAGCGATTGAGATGCGGAGCAGGCGTATCCCGGCTGATTTGCAGCCTTCTGGACAAGGATCCTTCCAAGCGGTCTGCCTCAGGCAAGGTTGTAATGCAGCTTGCCAATGAATTGCCAAGTCGAGATTTCGGTGGCACTGAGATGGGCGATTTGGAAAATTACCTTTCTGCTTCGTACTTCGTGGGGCGGGAAAAGGAGATGCTCCTGCTGCAACAATCTGCTGCACGCGTACGATCGACCGGCCGAGGGTGGACAATATTTATTACTGGGGAAGCCGGATCCGGCAAAACCAGATGCATGGAAGAATTAAGAAGTTGGGCACTCTTGGATGGCTGGCGGGTCATTGAGGGGGCGTGCGGCACGCATGAGAAAGGCTCCTATGGGCCCTTTCGTCAAATACTGGCAACAACGAAACCCCCGGATGGGGAGGCGATCTTTCAATTTGATGGCCTTCCGCGGGTGGCGGAATCAGGAACCTTTGACTGTTCTTCAGAATTTGCCGCGGGACAGTTTCGCGACCTGTTGACACGGGAATTGGTCCGTCGTCTGACTGAACGCCCGACACTGCTTTTAATGCACGACTTTCATTTGGCGGATGAAGCGACCAGTACAGTTCTGGACTATTTGAGTTCAGATATCCAATCTCATCCGATTTTGATGTGCGTCAGTCTTCGTTCTGGTGAAGGACTCAAAGGAGTGCTGGGGAGACTATTGGAATCATCGATCCGCCAGGAGCGAGGTCAGGTTCTTAATCTCGATGCGTTGACAAAAGAGAACGTGCAGCAATTGGTCGCAGGAATGACTGGCGAGCATGAATTGAAAGAAACTCTGGGAACCTGGATGTTCGGGAGCATTGGCGGAAATCCGTTCTTTCTGGAGGAAATGCTGAAACACTTAGTAGAGCAGGGATTACTGAACCGCAAAATGGACCGATGGAGTTTCGTGGCCCAGGATTTACAGAATTTGGAGGTTCCGGCTGGTGTAGGAGCCGTTCTACAACGTCGTCTCCAGCAGTTATCACCCATGGCCAAAGAGCTGGCGAACTGGTTGGCTTTGTTTCACCGTCCAATTTCCACAAGAGTATTGAGTTCCACTCTTTCGTGGAATTCAACCGACTTTGCCGAATCTCTGCAGGAATTGAGTAACAGCCAGATGATCCGGATAGAGATGAGTGATCCGGAGGAAAATGTGGCGTTTTGCCATTCACTTATTTCGGAAGTAATCCGGGACGATTTGCCGCAGGGACTTCGACGTAGCATGCACCACAGGATAGCCGAGGTATTGGAGCGAGAATATGGGGTGGAGGGGCATTTACAGGAACTAGCCATGCATTACATGGAAGGGCGAGCGGATCCGGTTGCTGTTAGATACGCTCTGGCTCTGGCATCTCAATCTCGTACTGAATTTGCTCACGAGATTGCCCTCAATTGCTTTGAGTATGTGTTCAAAAATCGTGGGGATTTGAAGGGTGATGAATTTTGTCTGGCAGCAATTGAGGCGAGCGACACAATGCTGGCGTTAGGACTGCCAAGACGAGCGATTCACCTTCTAAAATCTGAGATGTGTAGAAATAGAACTATTATAACGGATAGCAAAGCTCGAATGTTCATGCAACTTGCCGTGTCCTACCAGCACTTGGGTGATTTACCTTTGCACGCTTTGTACTGCAAAAAAGGGTTGAGCCTTTTTCCAAAAAAACAGAAGTGTGGGCCTGACATGACAAAAGCCACATTGTGGACAGAATTGGCCGCTGGTGCGATTCAAGAATCACAGCCACAAAGGGGGCTGGCTTTTCTTAACAGGGCGCTTAACTCCTGTCCTTTTCCCGATATGGGGGCATTGGCAGGGCGTATTCAGAACCTGATTGCGTCACTTCATCGTGTGGCGTGCGATCTGCATAAATCGCTTGGAGCAAGCTTAAAAGCGATAAGTATACTATCGCGTTGTGAAGAGTCACATATCATCTGTTCTGCTTATTCCACTCTTGGTTCTGTTTTAATGGGGTTAGGAAGATTCTCCCTTGCTCTTGAAAAGCATAATCAAGCCGTTTTGCTCAGCGAAAAAAGTCGATCGGTGATACTGCGTTCGCAGGCCTTGGGAAACATGGCGGAATGCTTATGTCGGATGGGCTGCCTGCAGGAAGCTATGGACACAGCCGAGCGCGCAATTAAATGTGTTTCCGAATCAAATAGCCCGGCGATCAATTATGCATTCAATACTATACTCGCTGAAATACGACTAACTGTAGGAGATTACAGCGGCACATTAAGGATCATTAATCAGCTCGAAAAAGGAGCCATGCATAAGTCTGCCTTGTATGCGTCAGGTCATGCACACTATTTGGCGGCAAGGGCTAATTTCATGCTCGGAGATGATGAAGCTGCGCTGAAGCATGTTGATGATCTATGCCGCCTAGAATGCCGAGAAGCGCCTTTCTACGAGCGTGAGCTAGCCGAAGCTCTAAAGGCACGGATTCTTATAGAACGTGGTTTATTCAAAAAGAGTATTAACCAGCTATATGCGCTCGAAAGGCGGGTCACAAAAAAGCATTGGCCCTATCAGATGTGCATAATAAAACTTCACCTCGCTGAAGCGCTGATTGGGAGGGGAATGCTGGAACCTGCTCAAAGACTTGCCAAAAACTCCCTTAGACTGGCAAGAGGAATGAAGTCCATGCTTCTTATCGGTCAGAGCCATCTTGTTCTGGGCAGGATTTATTCAAAAGGTCATGCGACCGCCGGTTGGAAGCCACAGCTGGAGAGAGCCGTGGAGGAGTTGCAGGCCGCATGCAGGGTCATTGACCCTTCATTCCCCAACGATACTCTCTGGCGGGCACATGCGGAATTGTGCTTTTTAGAGAGAAGGTTATCGAAGGACCCCAGCCTGGATCACGCAGAGAAGGCATATGGATATTTGTGTCAATTAGAGAAGCAGGTTCCTCCCGAAATGTTGTTTGCATATGGTAATTCCTTTGACCGAAATAGAATTAAGTCCGATTTAGTCCGTGTAATTGAAGAAGGCAGGGTGCAGGCGGGGAAAATGAGTGTTGCTGGATCGGGAATTTATGAACACGATAAGGACAGGATCCTCTTGCGGATTAGTGCAGCAGTCAATTCCATATCAGATTTAGATGAACTCCTGGAGGAAATTCTCGATCAATTGATTAAGGCCGTCAATGTCGAGCGTGCTTTTGCATTACTCAAAGATGAGCTAACGGGAAAGCTTTACATAGCCAAGGGGCGAAATTGTCAACAAGATTCTCTTTTGAAGGCAGATCTCATAGAGGGAAATATTTTTGATGCTGTGGTCGAACACGGGCAGCCCATCGTGAGTGCTAATGTTCAGAGTGATCCTCGGGTTCTAAAGCGGGATTTAATCATTTCTGGAGCATTGGGAAGGATCTTCTGCGCGCCGCTAAAAATATCGGGTCGTACATTCGGAGTGCTTTATGCAGATCATTCGGCCCCGGCCCAAGGCCTGAGCGAATCGGCTATTAATTTGTTTGCTGCATTCAGCAACCTTGCTGCCATCGCAATCGACAATGCATTGGCACATCAAAAACTAGTCAGAGAAAAATCGGAATTAGAGCAATACCTGCATCAGGCTCGCGATGAATACAAAGAAATCGTCGGAAAAAGCGCTGTAATGGAACAACTGCGTGACCGCATAGGACTTGCTGCGGCTTCCCCTCTGGATATTCTGATTACAGGCGAAAGCGGTACCGGCAAGGAATTGGTGGCAGAAGCTATCCATAGGACAGGACGAAGAAAGTCGGGGAAATTTATTCCCGTGGATTGTGGTTCTCTTTCAGATAGTTTGGCCGAAGCCGAGCTTTTTGGATATCGCAAGGGTGCATTCACCGGAGCAACCGAAAACAGACAAGGATTATTGGAGGCTGCCCAAGGTGGAATCATCTTTTTGGATGAGATTTCAAATTTGCCATTTCGGCTTCAGGCGAAGCTATTGCGTGTTTTGCAGGAGCGGGAAGTACGGCGCATAGGTGAGACGACGCCGCGCCGTATTGACGTTCAGGTTATGGCTGCAGCAAACAGAGACCTGTTGGAGGAGATGAGAAAAGGAAGATTCCGAGAGGATCTCTATTATCGACTGAAGGCAATGGAAATTCGCGTGCCCCATCTGCGAGACCATGCAGAAGATATTCCGCTATTGATTGAATGGTACCTGGAGAAGATCGCGCAATCGGAAGGTGGGAAATTCAAGAGATATTCGAAAGCTGCAAATGAGCTTCTGAAAACCTACCACTATCCTGGGAATATCAGGGAGCTGAAAAACATAGTTTCTGAATCCTATTATTCTGCAAAAGGGCAAATCATCGAGGCCGATGATTTATCACCGGAGGTTCGCCAGGGGGCTAGGTATGAAACTGGTTCTGAGTCGGGAATAGCCGGGCGTCTTTATGTTGAAATAATTGAAGGAAGAGCAACTTTCGAAGAGCTAGTGCGAGAACCTTTTCTAAATCACCAATTTGGGTCTTCAGTAGTGCGAGGTGTGATTGAGAGAGCGCTCAAAGACTCAGGTGGCAAATACAGGGATGCATTCACTCTTTTGGGGATCCCGGATAGGCAATACTCAGCGACCATGCAGTTTCTGAAACACAAAAACTGTTATCTTGATTTTCGCCCATTCCGGCGCATTAGGAAGGGTGCGATTAGTTAAATGAAAGAAGTTGCACTATGTCCGGCGGAAATCGATTACATTGCTTTCGGATGCGGGTTTTCTGGCATATTCCGCGCGCATGTTTTCCTGGGCGGATTGAAGCAGAGCAAAAATGGTTGATCCGTCCTTTGGGAAGTAGGAAATTCCGATTTGACAATCGATTGTGAAGCCCTGGCCGGGAGTCAGCGCCTGATTTCTTATCTGACCTCTAAGGCGCTCGGTACACCGTATCGCCTGGTCGCTGCGAACCCCGGGCAGAAAGGCCACAAATCCGGATTGCCCATAGCGGACCAAAATATCGGTTTCTCTGAGTTCAGGCTTGATACAATCGGCAACGCTTTTTAAAATCAAATTTCCTAAATTCAAGCCGAAAACTCTTACGATCTGCGCGAGATTTCTGATGTCAATGCAGATCAAAGAAATCGGAGCCCGGCTGTTGCCGGCAGAAGAAATCAATTGCGGACCAAACGCGGTCAGGTACGATATGCGATGTATGCCAGTTATCGGATCAATGACATCCTGTGAGCCCGATGATCCGTTCCTTACGTCTTCAGAGATTAGCGGAGCAAGAAGACCTGCCAATGCCTGCAAGTTGCTAACATCATCTGGGCCATAAGATATGGGTTCCTCTGCATAGAGCGAAATAGTCCCGAGGGATTCACCTTCCTGGACGATCGGCACGACCACCGCAGCAGTCAACGATTTTAAATCACTGCTGATTCCCTGGAAGTCCAACGACGGATTCGCATTGATCATTGGCTTTTGGTAAGCAGCGACCCATCCACTGATGCCCTTTCCAGTTTCAATGACGTGATCTTGGAGAAGTTTTGAAAAACTGCCGCCCACGTAAGACGCTTCCACTAAATCATCACTATTTTTTATATAAAATATGCAGGTGCTGAAGGGAACGAGCGGCTGAAGCCGCCGGGCTACAATCGGAAAAATATCGTTCAGGCGGAGACAGCCGGAAACGGTGCTGCATAGTTCTGCCAGTTGGACGAGTTCCGCGGGGATATTTGAGGGAGTCGGGGAATCAGATGGTTCCGAGGAGAAAGCATCATCAGTTTTCTCGGTGTGCCTTCTGAAAGACAATTTAGGGGCGTTTTCTGATTCTTTTAGCGCAGCCCGCTCCAATTCCTCAATGTGACTCGTGAAAACCTGAACCAATGCAGGATCGTAAACTATCCCCGCTTCGGCGCGT
>JBEKKY010000198.1:0-6788 GCA_050010475.1 Acidobacteriota bacterium
GTTATTCATTGACAGGTCCTAAGTGACGGGAAGGTGACTGCATGAACGGAGAGAATTTACGAAAAATCCATTTCTTCAAGATGACCGGGACCGGCAACGATTTCATCATGATAGACAACCGGAACGGTGTTCTCGATTCGGATCACTGCCAGGACCTTGTACGCCATGCGTGTCGCCACAAACTTTCCGTTGGTGCCGACGGGGTGATCTTGATTGAAAACGATCCAGAGGTGGACTTTAAGTGGCGCTTTTTCAACGCCGATGCCAGCGAAGCGGAGATGTGCGGCAACGGCGCTCGTTGCGCGGCGAGATTCGCTTATCTCACAGGGATTGTCAATAAATCTCAAGTGAGTTTTCGCACGTTGGCGGGGATAATCCGTGCGGAGCTGTTGGGCAACCGGGTCAAGGTCCGGATGACTCCGCCCCACGGTCTGCGGCTCGATTTGAGCCTCGATGCTGAAGGGCGTTCCTTCCAATTGGATTTCATTAACACCGGCGTCCCCCATACCATCTGTTTTACGGCGGACGAGAACGAGTTGGAATCCATTGACGTCGCGCGATGGGGAAGAGTCCTGCGTTTCCATCCGCACTTTCAGCCCGCAGGCACAAATGTCAACTTCGTCTGGGTGCGCGATCGGCGCCATATCGTCGTGCGGACTTATGAGCGCGGTGTTGAAGGGGAAACCCTCGCGTGCGGCACCGGAGCGATCGCATCAACTCTCATTTGTGCTGCCAGAGATCGGGTTGATTCTCCCGTGGCTGTGACAACCCGGAGCGGCGAATCCTTGACGATACATTTTGAAACGGTTCGAGGGACGAAGCCTGCCCTCGAATTCAGCGAGGTCTGCCTTGAAGGTGAGGCCAGGGTGGTTTACGAGGCGGATCTCTGGCCCGAAACGATTTAAGGCAGGAGTCAGGAGCCGGGAGCGCCGGTGTCCCGCCGGCTCTTTTGCTGCGTTTGGGAATCTGCAATGTTTGCCTGCGCTGTAAAATAGCCGGCGAGACGCCGGCGCTCCCGGCAAAAAACCAATTTTGGAGGATGAAGGAATGATTGACATGGCGGATAGATTGAAACGGCTTCCACCCTACCTCTTCCAGGAGATAGATCGTTTGAAAGCCGAGCTCATGGCCAAAGGTGTGGATGTCATCAATCTGGGAGTGGGGGATCCCGATCTGCCGACTCCGCCACACATTGTGAAGGAATTGGGGAAGACCGCAAAGGATCCTGCGAATCATCAATATCCGTCGTATTCGGGCATGAATGATTTCAAAGTGAGTGTCGCACGGTGGTACAGGAGCCGCTTCGGCGTAGATCTGAATCCGGATACCGAAGTGCTCACACTTATCGGCTCCAAAGAAGGAATTGCCCATCTGCCGCTTGCGTTCATTAACCCCGGGGACCTGTCTCTCATCCCGACTCCTGCTTATCCTGTCTATAACGTGGCGAACATGTTTGCGGGGGGCGAATCCTATTTCATGCCGCTGACCCGGGAAAATCGATTCCTGCCGGATCTGAAAACCATCCCCGCCGATGTTGCGCGGAGAGCCAAACTTTTTTTCATCAATTACCCCAATAATCCTACGGCAGCAACGGCCGAAAGGGATTTTTTCGAGAAAGTGGTCGATTTCGCCAAAAAGTACGACCTGATTGTCTGCCATGATGCTGCTTACACGGAAATGGCTTTTGACGGATACCGGCCAATGAGTTTTCTGGAAGTGCCCGGCGCAAAGGAAGTGGGGATCGAGTTCCATTCCCTTTCCAAAACTTACAACATGACCGGATGGAGATTGGGTTTTGCGGTCGGGAATGCTCGGGTCCTGAGCGGACTTGGACAGATTAAAAGCAATATAGATTCAGGCGCTTTTAACGCCGTTCAGTGGGCCGGCATCAAAGCGCTCGAGGCCGACCAGGGCTGTGTCGCGGAGATGCAGAAGATCTATCAGGCCAGGCGCGACGCTCTCATTGGAGGCCTTCGCAAGATCGGCCTGAATCCCGAAACGCCCAAGGCCACTTTCTACGTTTGGTGCCCGATCCCGACCGCATACAAGTCCAGGGACTTCACAACCCTTCTATTGCGCGAAGCGGGAATCGTCACAACTCCGGGAAGCGGATTCGGCGAACCGGGAGAAGGATATGTGCGGCTGGCGCTCACCGTCAGTAAAGAGCGTATCGAAGAAGCCGTAAGCAGGATCGGAAAACTTTCGTTCTAATCTTCTGCTCCCTCTTTCTGGCTACAAATGAGGGCTGAGCCGTTCCAGAAGCGCATCCTTGGACATCGCCCCTACCAAAGTTTCGACCGGGCGTCCATTTTTGAACAGTATCAGTGTCGGAATGCTTTGGACGTGGTACTGAGTGGCGGTAGTAGGATTCTGATCTATGTTGATTTTTACCACTTTGACTTGTCCTGCTTTATCCCGCGCCACCTCCTCTAAAACTGGAGCGGTCATGCGGCACGGAGCACACCATTCTGCCCAGAAGTCCACAAGAACCGGAGTTGATATTTCCAGTTCTTTACGGAAACTGATATCAGTCCCAGTTACGATCCATGGCAAAGAACTTTTGCATTTCCCGCATATCGGGATTTGATCCGGAGGTGCGGCTTTAAGCCGGTTCTTTGCGCCGCATTGAGGACAAGTAGCAACCGAATCTTCCATTTTTTGCCTTTCTATGAGAAGCGCCGGAAGCAAGAAGCCAGGAGCCAGAATAATTTTCTGGCTCCTGACTTCTGGTCCCTATTCTTTAAACAGGTTCCTTAAAATAAACAACACATTTGCCGGCCGTTCGGCCAGTCGCCTCATAAAATAAGGATACCATCTCGTGCCGTAGGGGATGTAAATGCGCACTTTGTAACCCTCCTGCGCAAGCCGGACCTGGAGGTCCCGACGAATTCCAAACAGCATTTGGAATTCAAAACGGTCTTTGGAAATATGGTGCAAATGGGCGAATTCTTTCGTGGCATCGATGATAGTCTCATCATGTGTGGCGATCGCATTGCAGGTTTCGCCGGCCAGCAACATTTGCATAAGTTCTATAAAATTCGAATCGACATCCTTCTTTTTTTGAAACGCGATGCTCTCGGGTTCCAGATAGGCGCCCTTTACCAGCCGGATGCGGATCCGCTTTTTCATCAGTTCGATAACATCCTGCTTGCTGCGATAGAGATAAGACTGGATGACCGTTCCCACATTATCGAGCTGTTCGTGAGTGCGGGTTACTGTATCCAATGTGCCTTGCGTGTACCGGCTGTCCTCCATGTCTACGCGGATGAAATTGCTCTTCTCGCGCGCGTGTCTCACGATTCGCAGCAGGTTCTGATCAGTGGATTCGGAGTCGATTCCAAGCCCGAGCTGAGTCAATTTGACCGAGACGTTACAATCCAGGTTTTCAGATTGGATTTTGTCGAGGATCCCGACTATGCCGCGGCAAGCACTTTGCGCATCTTCCTGAGTAAGTGTGTCTTCACCGAGCAGGTCCAGAGTTGCCGAAATATTTTGCAGATTGGTCTGGCGCACGGCCCTGACGGCGCCGTCCAGGGTTTCTCCCGCGACGAAGCGGGAAGCCGTATCCTGGAACATTTTGAATTTTAGAGCAAAATTTTTAAAACCTTCCTTTTGGGCGAGAAAGAGAAGAAACGCGCGCACGTTGTGTCAATCTCCGGTGAGAAGTTGCCGCAATCCCGATTGTACCAGTTGTTAGTGGTTAGTGGTTAGCGGTTCGTCGGTTATAGGTCTCCAATGGATCATCGTGAGTCAGAAGTTTCACGAAATTGGATATGAGCCAACCACTAACCACTAATCACTGTGACGTTGACGTAAAGGCGATCCCAGAATAATATCGAGGCGAAATGATTGTTCCACTTTTCCCTTTGCATAATGTGGTGCTTTTCCCAAAAACACCGTTACCTCTCTACATTTTCGAGGGGAGGTACCAAACGATGATCCGGGAAGCGGTCGCCGGGAGTGGCGAATTGGTGATTGCGCTACTGCGCACCGGCTCTGAACCGAACCATGCGGCTGTCTCCGCGGTACACGAAATCGCCTGCCTGGGTAGAATTGAAAACTGTGAAGAACTCGAAGACGGCAAGTATAATATCGTTGTGGTCGGTATTCATCGGGTGCGGATCATTCGTGAAGTGCAGCATTCTCCGTATCGGCTTGTGGATGTCGAAAGGATTGAGGATGCGGCATACGACGAACAATCCCCAAGCTTATTGGAGCGCCAAAACCAGCTGAGCGCGCTGTTCTCCAGATTTACGGAGCTGGTCACAGGAGTGAAGCAACACGTTATGGAGCTCGTGCCCCAACTGGATTTTGAATCGTTGGTCAATATGGTTGCGATGACCCTGAATCTGGATATTGAGCAAAAACAGGCTTTGCTGGAGCTTAACGAGGCGACTCAAAGATGCGATGTGCTGTTTCCAATCTTGCGGCAACAAATCGAAGCTTTGATGCTGGTGCGCAAATTCGAACACATCAAACCCGAAAATCCGCACTTGAATTAACCGAGACGAATGCAGGTTAAGCACAAAGATGGCCCATAGAGCCGCAAAATCCAGAGGCATCTATCCTGCCTACCCCTCCGAGCCGATTTCGGATATCCGGGAAATGTTTCTGGGAAGCACCCGGAAGAATGCGAAGAAAATCGCATTACAGCATAAAAAGGACGGGTGTTGGGTCCCGATCACATTTGAGGATCTCCGGGCCGAGGTTGAATTGACCTCTTGCGGACTTGCAGCTCTGGGGCTGCAGCCCGTTACCGGCAAGCTCGCGATCGTCGGCGACAACCGCCCTGAATGGGCGATAAGCTATCTGGCAGCCGCGTGCACCGGGATTGTGTGCGTCCCGATCGATAAGGATTTAAAGGAGACCGAGGTCTATAACATCCTTTGCCTTTCAGGCGCGCAGGTTTTGATCGGCGACGACAAGCATATGGAAATGATCCTGGCGATAAGTTCCAGGCTCCCTGAGCTTGCCGCAATCGTCAATCTGGATCAAAAACTTCCCTTTGACGGAGTCATTTCCTTTTCAGAGCTGAAGCGTAAGGGAAAGGAGCGCCTTGCAGCCGGCAAAAACGATTTTGAAGAACGCACGGTGTCGGCGGATCACCTGCTCTCGATTCTCTTTACTTCCGGCACTATGGGCAATTCCAAAGGGGTCATGCTGACGCACGGAAACGTTGCCTCAAACCTTGTGGGCGCCTTGAGGTGGGTGGATCTGCGGAGCGAAGACAGATTCCTTTCGGTTCTCCCCATACATCACAGCTATGAATGCACGGACGGATTCCTGCTGGCGCTGCATCTCGGCGCCACCACCTCGTATGCGGAAAATCTTCGCCGGATTGCCGAGAACATGGCGGAAACCCGCACAACGGCGGTTTTGGGAGTCCCGCTCCTCTGGCATGCAATCTATAGGAAAATTGAAGCCGGCATGGCCGAGAAGGGGATCTGGAAGGTCAATGCAGCCAAAAAGCTGGCCGCCTTCTCGGAAAAAATTCTGGGTTTGAACATTCGACGCCTTCTCTTTGCCGGGGTGCACGCTAGATTCGGGGGACATCTGCGCATTCTCATTTCAGGCGGGGCCGCTGTGGATCCAGCCGTTGCGAGAGGTTTCCGTGAACTGGGAATCGAATTCCTCCAGGGATACGGTCTCACTGAGTCTGCGCCCATTATCGCAGTTAACCGGAACCGCGCCTTCAAAGATGATTCTGCAGGTCTTCCGCTTCCGGGCGTTGAAGTAAAGATTGCGCAGGATGGAGAAATCCTGGCTCGCGGCCCCAATATCATGAGAGGTTATTACAATAATCCGGACTCTACTCGGGATGCTCTCGAAGAAGGGTGGCTTCATACGGGTGACCTGGGATATATCGACGACGAAGGATTTCTGTACATTCAGGGCCGGAAAAAATCGGTTATTGTTACCCAGGCCGGGAAGAAAATCTATCCGGAAGAGGTCGAGACGGAAATATTAAAATCGCCATACCTATCCGAGTGCATTGTTTGCGGTCATAGCAACGATAGTCCGGGCCAGGAAGATGTCATTGAAGCGATCGTTGTTCCTGATAAAGAACACCCTGCTTTTGAGGGGCTCGATGAACGGGCGGTAGAGGAGATCCTGCAAAGGGAAGTGAGAGAGCGTTGCCGCAAGCTGGCTTCATTCAAACGGATCACGAAAATCACGGTGCGGCAGGAGGAACTCGAAAAGACCACAACAAAGAAGATAAAGCGTTATCTCTACAGCGGGGAAAGGGCCGCAACCGATGGCCGGGAATCCTGAAGGTGAAACTTGACTGAGAGCGAAGGAAGGCAAGTCGGCGGTTCAGCGAAAACCGGCGTGGCACTGATCACCGGAGGCGTCCGCGGGATCGGCCGGGCAATCTCCCTGGCACTAGCGCAGCGCGGATGGACTGTCGCAGCATGCTATCGCAAGAGCGAGAAAGAGGCGGCAGAATTAAATTTGATGCTGCGAAATATGGGAGCCACAGCGCTGCTCGTGCGCACGGACGTTTCTCTTCCGAAAGAAGCGGAAGCTCTGATCCGGCAGGTGGAGGATGAATATGGACGCGTCGATGCGCTCATCAACTGTATCGGCTCTTATCACCGCGTTCACTTGATGCAGGAGAGCGTCGAAGGCTGGCATTCCATGTTCAACAACAATCTTCACCCTGTTTTTTATCTGACCCGCGCCGTGGCGCCGGGAATGATTCAGCGCAAACGGGGGCGAATTATAAATTTCAGCATGGTAAACGCCGACCAGCATGTCGGCCAGCCTTACATCACGGCGCATTACAT
>JBEKKY010000199.1:0-6777 GCA_050010475.1 Acidobacteriota bacterium
CCCATGGCGACAGCGCCGGACCTGCGGCAAACGTACGCGCCCAGCAGGACAATTCCGACTTCTCCAGGGAAGCACGCAGCACCTGGGCGCGTCTGCTCAGAAAAATCCTCGAAGTCGACCCTCTGCTCTGCGCCTGCGGCGCGCGCATGCGCATCGTCTCCTTTATTACAGATCCGCGCGTCGTCGACCGCATCCTGCGCCACCGCGAAAGCGAGCGTTGCAAGGCGAAGGATCCTTTCGAACCTCGCGCTCCGCCGAGCGCCCGCGACAGCCCCCACCCATAATGTCCAATCTGCTGCCACGCCACGGACGCCACCCAGGCACCCCTCCGGTCGAGGTGTGCCCGGCCGCATGCGCATCCCGCAGCTGCATATCCAGGACATAGGGCATGCAGCGCATCACCGGGCCGAACTCGGCTTTTCTCACCGGCGGGCAGCCCGGCAATGCGCTGCATGCCTCAAGTCCTCTCCCATTTCCTCCCTTCCTCCTCCGATTTCCTCGTGTACTCCCGGATAGAAATGCTTATAGGTTCACCGAATTTGGCTACGCACTCGGACCTGAACTCCGGACTGCATGCGACGAGACAGAAGTTGCTCGACTCGGGCTGTCACTCCCTCCTTGGACGTGAAAGTACTCCGAAACCTCTCCTTGCGATTCTGCTTGACACGTCGATTGTGGTATCATAGGATGTACAATTATATTAATCAGTGCAGTTGACTGGGAGAGAGAAATGGACCGAAAACCAACGATTCAGGAACTGGAAAGACTCCTCAACAGGGAGGAAGACACACCGATTGAGATCCTGCCTAACGGGGAGATTAGGGAAGTTGGTCAGACCAAGATCGATCTGGGCTCGAAGAAGCCACTGACCATGAGAGAGAATCTCGGCGGGGAATACTGAGAGGCGTCATGGATATTGACCGTGTACAGCGAGAGTTTGCCGAAGCTCAAAAGACTTTTGCGTATTTGGAGCTATACCCCACGGCTGATGGCAAGGTCTACGCACGAACAGCCCTGCAGACTGCGGTCGGCACGTATGTGCTGTCAATCAAGTTCCCGGATAGCTACCCAAACGAGATGCCACGGGTTTTCGTAGATACGCCCCCCATTACCAATGCGCCGCACATGTACCAGCAGGGAAACATTTGCTATCTGCATCCCTCAATGTGGAACCCTGGTTTCCACCACCTGACGTTTGTGATAGCGCGCGCGGCGAAGTGGCTGAATAAGTACGAGGTCTGGCGATACAGGGGAACGTGGCCAGGTGCACAGATCAAACACTGAGAGAGGCCGATTTGAAAATAGAATTCAAAACCCTGAACATGATGCAACTTAGAAGCGCACCGGGCGAGGTCTTGGACCGAGTGTCAAGAGATGGGGAAGTGTTCGTCATCGAGAGGAATGGGCAGCCAAAGGCGTGTCTAGTGCCAGTTTCTTTTCTGCTGCCAGATGTCTCCCCTGAACGACTCACACAAGAGTTGAACAAGCTCACGGAGAAGGACGAGAACTACAAGCTTACGATCAACGAGAGCAAGGAATTGGAAATCAATTGCCTCGAGACGGCCGCTGGAGAGGATGTGGTTCTCAGTATCGTTCTGCCGCACGGATATCCAGATTCAGCACCCAGAATTTATGTTGCGCAAGTGCCTCCAAATACCCCCAAGCGATGGCCAGATGGCTCGCTGTCGATTTTTGGCGTCACTGCGGCCTGGAACGCCAAAGCTCACGATGTCCCGCATGCTTTGAGCTTGGGAAGGGCCTGGCTCAAGCAGTACACAAAGTGGCGGAAGACAGGCGACTGGCCGGAAGGAATAGATAGGAGATGAATAAGGACAGGACCTTCGAGAGGATTGAGTCTCTTTACGACATTGAACTGTTCGCGGACGTCAATGTATTCGTTGCAGGATGTGGCTCAGGGGGTGCAAGTGTGGCCTTGATGCTGGCCATGTCTGGAATTCGGAACTTTACGCTGATGGATCGTGACGTCCTGGGCCCTGAAAACGTGATCAGGCACGTTTGCGGAAGGAGTTTCATCGGCAGAAAGAAAGTTGACGCTGTCGCTGAAGTGCTGCGGGATAGAAATCCCAACGTGAACATCGCGACGATTGACGCGGATATTATGAACTATCCGAATATTCCATCTGACATTCTCAAGTCCGACGTAGTTGTCCTGGCAACTGACAACGAGCCATCTCGATACGCCATCAACGAGATCTGCGTGCAGAACAATATTCCCTTCGTCGTTGGCCGTGTTTTCACGAGAGGTATCGGCGGTGAGGTCTTTGCATATCGGCCCAATAGCGGCGGGTGTTTGGCCTGTCTCGAATCCTTTCTGCAGCGCACTACGTTTAGAGAGGGCATAAAGGAGATCGATCTCGTCTCTGACGATGAGCGGGAGAGAGTGTATGGAATGGAAATCTCGGAAATCAAGGATTCTCCTGGTCTTGCCGTAGACATCTCGTTCATTGCTTCGTTCCATGCGCGCTTTGTTTTGGACGCCATCGCCCGCCGACTGAGGGAGCGACCCAAATACTTGAACTTAATAGACGAAAACTATGTTGTGTGGGGAAATCGTCCAGTTCATCCATTCAAGAAGCATTTTCAGCTGCAACGGATCGAGCTTAACGCACAGGAACAATGCGCGGTTTGCTCGATAAGGAGCGCAGCCAATGTTTAGACAGAGAAAACCTGCCATTTCAATTTCGATTGCAAAAGGAGTCCTAGACTCAATATTTGATGAGTGCGACCAGTACGATGTTGATGAAACTGGCGGCAGACTCATTGGATGCTATTTTAAGGAAGGGGCTCAATACGACATCCATGTATTGGGAGTAATAGGACCAGGGCCAAACGCACGGCGTTCTCCGACCAGCTTCTTTCAGGACGGAGCATATCAGGAGAGAGTCTTCAGATCGATTGAAGAAGGCCATCCCAACATCGAGCACCTTGGCAATTGGCACACTCACCACGTCAATGGTCTCGCTACGCTAAGCGGAGGCGATAAGACCACCTACTTCACAACAGTCAATCACGATAAACATAATACTGATTTCTTTTATGCACTTCTTGTCGTGCGCAAGAACCCAGATGGAGATCCGAGGTACGAAGTCAAGCACTATTTCCTTCGTCGAAATGATGATAAGGTGGACGAGATTCCAGCCGTACAGGTGCGACTTGTCGATACCCCTGTTCTCTGGCCACCCGATGCTGAGAGAACTACCTCGCCCTCCGGCTTCCTGCAGCAGTCCAGCCCGCAAGGCGGATCTAATCTCGAACGGGCCAAAGATCAGGATTTGTTTTCTGAGTTTTACCCTAATTTGAAAGCACTGTTTTCCAAAAGCATCGGTGCTCTCTACTGGAAGGGGTCACTTGTGTTGGTAGATGGTTCGCATGCTAATGTAGTGGCGATAGAGGATTTGGGCGATGGAACGCCATCCTATTCGATCACAATGGCCGGTGAGAACCCAATCCTCGATGACGTCTCGGCGAACTATAAGGAACGCCGATTCCGTTCCGCGCGACAAGCCGTGCTCCGCCTGGAAAAGGATCTCAACCGGGCACTATACCTCTCCAAGAAGGGATAAAAGCATGAATATCATCACCGCGAATGTGGGCCAGGGTGCACTCGCCATCGTCAGGAACGCAGGAGAGGCCATACTGGTTGATTCACGCATTCCACCTTCTGATAACAAGACTGTCGCCTACGCGAAGGAATTATTGGCGGTTTCTCTGAAGGATCACTATGTGAAAGGCCTTGTTTTCACCGGTTTTGACGCTGATCATTGCGATGTCGTAGGCGCCTCAATTATTTTGCGCAAATATCGCCCGGATTGGGTAATGTATCCGAAGTACTACAAAGACAGCACTGAAGCTACGCTTGTCTTTTCCCTCCTTGATGAAGAAGAAAGGGCACGGCGTGAGTCACGCAATCCATTGAGAAAGATATCGGTGCGTCTTGACCAACTTGCGAACCGCAATCTTCGCGGACTGTCGGACCACTTCGATTTTGAGCTGTTTTCTCCTCATATCGAAGACATGGACAGCTCCAACAATTGCAGCATCGTCCTTAAGCTTACAGGGCGGGGACTGCGCGGATTCTCCTATCTGATTACCGGTGACACTGAAAACGAACGATGGGAGACTATCAACAGGTTGTTTGGTAGTGCATTGAAATCACAAGTTCTCGCAGCGCCCCATCACGGTTCCAAGAACGGGGCGCATCCTGCTTCACTGCTCCAGATCGCTCCCCATACAGTGTTGATCAGCGCCGGCGTAGACAGTCAGTACGGTCACCCTGCTCCGGAGGCACTTAGGGTATATAGTCGAGTTGCGAAATATGTCTTTTCAACAAATATGCAAGGTGGCGTATCCCTTCTTACGCAGCCGCAAGACACGGAACTTACTACGACTTTGATACCATAACACATTAGATGTGCGGATTCACCATGTGCTGGGTCATGCGGTGGACATCATGAGGCTGAGCAAGGTAGGGGACATGGCACCGGACACTTACCTCAAATATAGGAATACGATCTATTTGTGGCCATTCATTATAGCGAACCTTGCGATCTTTTTGACGCTGTTAATAAGCAAAGGCTTAACAGGTTCATCCGTAAACCACTTTTGGGAATATGTCACAACGAAGAACGGAATCATTGCGGCCACGATACCGATCCTAACCATTGTGCTGAGCGGGGTGCCAGGTGACTTGGGTAAAGCACGCTTGGTGTTTTGGCGATGGCACAATCCTCTTCCGGGTTGCCGGGCATTCACGGAGTTAATTTACACCGACCCGCGGATTGATGTGCCTGCGTTAAAGAAGAAGCTTGGAAAGTTTCCCCGGGATCCACAGGCGCAAAATGCACTTTGGTATCGCTTTTACAAAGAACGCAGAGCAGATATGAAGATCTCTGAGTCGCACAGAGTTTATCTGCTGACAAGGGATATGGCCACAATTGCGGCGCTGTTCGTAGTGCTGTTCCCCATCGACGCAATTGCAGGCGCCGTAAATTGGAAAACAGCGGTTTTGTACGGTGGTTGCCTCATCGCACAATATCTGATCATTGCCTCTGCGGCACGCAATTACGGGACCCGATTCGTTTTGAACGTTTTATCCGAGGAGTCGCAATCGTCGTGACTCGAATTATGCCTGCAACGAAGCAAATCCTATAACGCCAAGGGATCGTGGTAATTTAGGTGGATGGCACCTGGATCGGCCAACCATAAGGCGGCACAAGTGCTTGATGAGGCGGTACCTGCATTATTAGTGTTGGTTTTCGCCAGATTCCGTCGGATGACCGTACCGGACAATATGCAAAGGAAGGTTTGCCTCATGCCAAAACTGAAACGCCGCCCAGGCTTACGAGCGTTCGTGGAGTATCTCGAGGAATTGGCACAACAATCGGATCGTGGAGCGGCAATCATGGGTGCGGCATTTCTCGATGACGAGATCGCCGGCTTACTGGCCTTCTTCATGGATCCGAAACGGTTGGATTCCAAACGAAAAAAGGAATCTGCTTTGGAATATCAAATCTTCCATGGCACAGGCCCTCTTTCGTCTTTCGCCGCTAGAATAAACCTCGCATTTGCACTCGGATACATCGATGAGTCCGAATACTGGGATCTCCACATCGTTCGTGAGATTCGAAATGAGTTCGCCCATTTTTCATACAAACTGGACTTTTCTACCCCCGAGATTCATGGTCTTTGTCGTGCTCTCAAATTGCGCGGCGAGACAATTGACGTGGACGCAGCAGGACTGCCCCAAAGCGATGACCCTCGCGACGTATTTCTCAATGTGGTACACAAACTCGCGGACCACATTCGGATGAGGCTCTTTAGCAAGTGCTCGATAATACAATCAGTCTTACCAAAGTGCCCGAGCAAGACCTGACTGCTACAGCCGCGGCGGTGTTTGAGAGGAGGTATTCGGCTGAAAGCCGCGGTTTGCGTGATTTCTCGGCGAACTTGGATATCAGGGCTGTAGGAGTTTCTCCCTCCATTCAGCATAAGAGATAATTCGAGCAGGGTGTGTATTGCCCTTATTGATTACCCTCAGCGCCCGGCGCTGCCGGGTGTCGTTCGTGATGAAGATATCGCAGAACGGGAGGTACGACGCAGACCAGAGGTCCAAATGTCCGGGGTTGCGCCTGTGGCCGAAGCCCTGCTCTCTGACGGCTCTTTGATAGATTGCGCAGGCATAGCCCATCAGAAACATGGGCCAATGAGGAAGAGAGCTGAGCAAAGGCCGGAGTTCATTGCGCGGCAAGGCGCTGCCGATGGCCCGCTCATAAATCGGATTCACGACTCCGTACAGGAAGTCATCATTCCGGTTGTAGTGGCGAATGAGAGCACCCATGGAGCGCGGCCGCGCTAACCGGCTTTGGAATAGAGGCTGGAGGTCGTTACGCAGACACTCGTTCCAATGCCTAAAATTGTTCTCCCTTTCCTCGTTGAACTCCCTCGCCATTCCTTGCCCTTCAGCATCGACAAGCGCGGGATCATTGAGCGCAATCCATGCTCCTTCTGCTTCGCCTCCATCACTGAGCGTGAGCGCCGGATCTCGACGCGCGTATCCTTGGCAAGCGAGAATCATTAGCTGATTCGGCATAGCGAGGGGACGGTTATTCCCCCCCGCGGTCTTTACCAGTCGAAACAGCTGGTTTCGGCAACTATATTCGGCCCATTTGCGGAACTTTATTTTGGCCCACCCTATCTAGTTGATAATCAACATCATCTCGTCTCTTTTTCGTATTTTTGCTTGTAACCTTTTTTCGC
>JBEKKY010000200.1:0-6763 GCA_050010475.1 Acidobacteriota bacterium
TGGCTGATCCTGTTTGCTGTGGGGAGCGCTCTGCTCATGGGTACGGTGGATGGCTCTATCGTAAATGTGGCATTGCCGAGCCTGACAACGGACCTTCATACTCAGTTTCACATCGTCCAGTGGGCGGTTCTGTCGTTCCTGATGGGCCTGACCGTTTTGATGCTCATGGCGGGGCGGTTGGGAGACATGGTCGGGAAGAAGAGAGTGTTTACGATCGGACTGATTGTCTTTGTCCTCTTCTCGGGGCTGTGCGGGTTTTCGCCCGGAATTTACTGGCTGATTGTCTTTCGCTTCCTGCAGGCGGTCGGGGCAACGATGATCGTGGCGCTTGGCGTCGCCATCATAACGGAAGCCTGGCCGGTCGAAGAACGCGGCAAAGCCATCGGAATCTCCGCTGGCATTATTTCCATAGGAGCTGCCGCGGGTCCGGCGCTGGGCGGCTTCATTCTGCATGCGCTCAACTGGCGCTGGATCTTTTTTGTCAATATACCCATTGGTTTGATATCGCTGGTGCTGGTCCGCATTTATTTGCCCGATTTCCGTCCCAAAGACCAGGCGGAAAAGTTTGATTTTCTGGGCGCATTTTTCATCGGTCTGACAATGCTCGCGTTTGTTCTAGCAATGACGTTGACTCAGACTCAAGGCCTTTACTCCAAGCCGGTCGTAAGCCTTCTCATTCTATTTGCAATTGCTCTGCTCTCGTTTATTTGGGTTGAAAACCATGCGGCCCATCCGATGTTGGACCTCTCGTTGTTTCGCGACTCGGGATTCAGCCTCAACCTGCTGACCGGATTCACGACATTTGTTTGCATCTCCGGGATTCTGTTGCTCTTTCCTTTCTATCTGCAACTGGTCAAGCGGATGGATCAGCAACAGATCGGTCTCGTAATGTCGGTGGTGCCTCTTTCACTGGTGGTTTTAGGCCCAATCTCGGGCATACTGGCAGACAGAATGGGGACGCGTTCCATAAGCCTGATAGGCTTGGCCACCATTCTCGCGAGCTATATCGCGATGACCCGAATTACGGTCTTCACCACACCCGCTCATTTCATCCTCCTGACCCTTCCTAACGGCCTCGGAATGGCAATCTTTCAAAGCCCTAATAACACGGCAATCATGAGCTCGGCGCCGCGAAGCAGGTTGGGAGTCGCCAACGGCATGTTGAGCATGAGTCGAACTCTAGGCCAGTTGGCAGGCGTTTCGCTTTTGGGGGCCTTCTTCTCTTGCCGGCTGCAATCCTATGCAGGCAAGGCGATTGATGTGACTGCCGCTTCAAGCGAAACCATCGTCCGAGCTCTGCACGATCAATTCCATCTGGCAGCTGCGCTCATCGCAGCCGGCGCGTTGGTTGCGCTCTGGCAAACCCGAAACGAGTGGAAACGCAAGAGCGACAAAAGCACTGAGCGAGCGCTGGAAGCGCTTAAGTGAAAAACATACTGGGAGCGCGGGCGTCCCGCCCGCATGCGGCCGGGCCGGCCGCGCTCCCAGGGCGCTCCGGTTTGGAGGTCGTGGCATGAGAAAATCGATTGTCGCGTTTTGCTACTGTTCGATATTGTGGATGCTGACATGCATGTCTCTTTCGGATATGCAGGCCGGTTCCGGCGCATTCAGCAATGTTGTTCTTTTTCCCGCAGACAAAGCCCAAAACGTTAATCCCGATACACATCTGCAACTCACCTTCCGGAGTGCGCCGGTTTTGGGCAAATCCGGACAGATTCGCATTTACGATGCCGCAGACGACCGGCTGGTCGATCTTCTTGACCTGAGCATCCCCCCGGGGCCGACCGCACTGACTCCTTCGCCGTCTGCGACGTATGCATCCGTTCCTTACGAATATATTTCCGGACACTTCACCAACGCCAATGCCAGACCGGGGACGCCATCCGGACTTGCAGTGGCTGATCCGGAAAAATATCAACTGACCATTATCGGCGGCTTCACGGATGCATTTCATTTTTACCCGGTGATTATCCATGGCTATACGGCAACCATTTCTCCGCACAACAATCTCTTGGAAAATGGCAAGACCTATTATGTTGAGATTGATCCCGGAGCGCTGATTCTGAGTGATAACAGCTTCCATGGAATCGCCGGGAAAACAGGCTGGAGATTCACGACCAGGAAATTGCCACCGTCCGCTGATTCTGAAAGAATTGTAGTCAGCGCCGACGGCACGGCTGATTTTAATACCGTGCAGGGCGCCATTGATTCTATCCCGGACTATAGTCCAAGGGCTGTCACTGTTTTTGTCAGGAACGGCCTGTACGAGGAAATCGTTTATTTCCGCAACAAATCGAACATCACGATCCTCGGTGAAGACCGGGAGAAGGTGGTTGTTTTTTACGCCAATAATGAAGTTTTCAACCCTCATCCGCTGAATATCAAAACAAATGAAGTACCCGGTACCTTTCCTTCCCGCCGCGCGGCCTTTGCAGTGGATCATTCAAACCGAATTCATCTGGTAAACCTCACGATTAAGACGACCGCATTCGGCCAGGCTGAAGGCTTGCTGCTGAACGGAGAGGAGATAATTGTCAGCAACGTCAACATCGTCGGTTCCGGGGATGCCCTGCAATCGAACGGCTCAGCCTGCTTCACAGATTGCCGCATTACCGGCGACGGGGACACCATCCTTGGGCGCGGGCCTGCCTTCTTTAACAATTGTGACTTGAGTTCAATGGGGCCCTTCATGTGGATCCGCAACACATCTGCCAATCACGGCAACGTTTTTGTGAACTGCAGATTTCAAACCAGGGGGAATCAACAGACAGTGATCGCCCGCGCCCCGACCAATGGCGGCAAGAACTACCCGTACAGCGAAGCCGTATTGATCAATTGCGCACTTGAGAATATTGATCCCGCCGGCTGGGGGCCGATCGGCGGCGATACGGCAAATATTCATTACTGGGAATACAACAGTACCAATTTGAGTGACGGGAAATCCGTCGATGTCAGCCGGCGTCACCCGGCTTCACGGCAGCTGACAATGGCGACGGATGCCCCGATCATTTCCAGCTACAGGAACCCTGCTTACGTGCTTGGGGGTTGGACGCCGAAAATGGCGCCGCTCATTCTATCCCAACCGCAATCGGTCAGAGCAATGCCGGGTCAGACGGTCACGTTCCAGGTGCAGGTTGCGGCCATCCCGGAAGCAAGTTATGAGTGGTTCAAAAACGGCAGATTTTTCCGCACTTCAACGAATGCACTGATACTGCAAAAAGTCAGCGCTTCGGATTCAGGCGCTTACTGGGTTCGGATAAAAAACGATTCCGGAACCGTCACGAGCAGCAAAGCGGTATTGCATATATCGGTGCGATAACTCGGAAATTTTCTCCCCAAAAGAGCCGGCGAGACGCCAGCGCTCCCGGCAGGTTCGAAAAAATATTCCTCTCCAACCGCCATGCTCAAAATCAGTTGCTCTCAGCCCGACAGACCCGAATCCAAACTCAAGACGCGCCCGAATTCACGGGTTTAGGGTGAACGATCCTCTTTCTATTTCCGTATGAATGTCTATGATCATACTCAACTTGCTAACGCCTGTGGGACATAAAGAGTTCTGGGAGACAATATGAATACAATGGTTAGAAAGCCGCTCCGGCTTTGGCCGGGAGTCGTGATCGTGATCGTGCAGTGGTTGATGAGGTTTGTCCTTCCTCGAGTCATGCCGGGAGAGCTCACGAAGTGCGTGATCGGGGGAATGATCTGTGGATTGGCGGTCCTCTTATGGTGGTTATTTTTCAGCCGGGCCCCCTGGTTCGACCGCCTGGGGGCTGTCGTCCTGATGATTGCTTCGTATTTCGCAACATCGCACCTCATCCACATCTCGATTAAGGAAGGGGCGCAAGGATTGTTATTCCCAATCCTGGCGATTCCGGTTGTAAGTCTTGCCTTGGTCGCGTGGGCGCTGACGACCAGTCGTCTTTCGAATGGGATCCGGCGGGTGACGATGGTGGCGACCATCGTGATCGCCTGCGGAGGTTGGGCCTTGGTCAAAACCGGCGGCTTCACCGGAAGCTTCCAAAACGACCTGCAATGGCGGTGGGCAAAGACTCCCGAGGAACGACTCCTTGCTCAATCAGACAACGAGTCCGTTGCGATCCCGCCCGTTCAATCGCCGGCGAAAATTCCCGAAAAGCAGGTCATGCCAAAATCCGAAACCAAGCCAGCAGCGCCTCCCTCAACTTCTGCCGGAGCAATTTCCTTCGGAGCGGAAACGAGAGCCGTCTGGCCCGGCTTTCGCGGTCCTCATCGCGACGACGTCATCCCGGGTGTAGTAATCAAAACGGACTGGACTACATCGCCGCCTGTCGCACTATGGCGGCGGTCGGTCGGTCCAGGCTGGTCGTCTTTCGCGGTCCAGGGCGATCTCGTTTACACTCTAGAGCAGCGCGGTCCCGACGAGGTCGTTGCCTGCTACAAACTTTCCACCGGGAAACCAGTGTGGATACACCGCGATGCAGCCCGCTTCTGGGAATCAAATGCCGGGCCTGGTCCGCGGGGGACTCCCACTCTCAGCAATGGCCATGTGTATACATTCGGCGCCACTGGGATCCTGAACGCTCTCAATGCAAGTGATGGGACTGTCGTATGGTCGCACAATGCGGTTTCCGGCCCCGATACGAAGATCCCGACCTGGGGATTCGCAAGTTCACCTCTGGTCATTAACGATTCTGTTATCGTGGGCGTCGCCGGCCAGCTGGTTGCCTATGACCTCGTCACAGGAGCTCGGCGCTGGGCAGGTCCGCCGCGCGGTGTGAGCTACAGTTCGCCGCATCTAGTGACAATCGATGGAGTCGATCAAGTTCTGCAGTTGAGTGAAGCCGGCGTGACCAGTGTCGCACCCGCCGACGGCACGCTGCTCTGGGAGCATGCATGGAAAGGCTACCCGATCGTGCAGCCTGCCCTGACAGGGGACGGGGACATCCTGATCAGTATCAGCGAAAGCAGCGGAACGCGCAGAATCGCGCTCGCCCGCGGGCCCGACGGATGGAGCGTCCAGGAACGATGGACCTCAAACGCGCTGAAGCCCTACTTCAATGACTTCGTCGTTCACAATGGCTATGCGTTCGGCTTCGACGGCAGCATCCTGACGTGCATCGGCCTGAAGGACGGCACGCGCAAATGGAAGGGGGGACGCTATGGCAACGGACAGCTCGTTCTTCTGCGCGATCAAGAATTACTGCTCGTACTGTCCGAACAGGGTGAACTAGTTCTGGTCCCGGCAACTCCGGATCAATTCACCGAACTGGCTCGGTTTCAGGCAATCGAGGGCAAAACCTGGAACCACCCGGTCCTGGCCGGCGACATCCTATTGGTTCGCAACGGCGAGGAAATGGCCGCATTCCGCCTCCCCCTTGCGGGTCGCTGATGGCCACGCGGAGGCGCGGAGAACAAATCTTTTTCTCCGCACCTCCGCCGCGTCACGGTTCATTTTCTGCATCTGCCATCAAACAATCCGGTCGACTGAGCTATTATTCTATTTGGCAGGAGGCCGGGTGAGCACCCGATTGGCGATGCCGATCAATCGTCAATCGTAAATCATCAATCGTAAAATTCTTCCGGAGGGCCGCAATGGAAGTAAAAACTATTGGATTGTTAGGGGCAGGTCAAATGGGAAGCGGCATTGCGCAGGTTGCGGTCTATCCTGGCGATCTCGGCGTGATTCTTTGTGATACCTCTGAGGACATAGTTCAGAGAGCGTTCCAACGCATTTCCACGGGCATGGAAAGGCTAGTGGCCAAAGAGAAGATCACTGCAGACCGGAAAAGGGATTGCCTGGACCGGATCAAAACCACAACAAAAATCGAAGAACTGAAAAGCGCCGATTTCGTGATTGAGGCTGCTGTCGAGAACGACACTGTAAAACTGGAACTCTTCCGGAAACTTGATGCGATCTGCAGGGAGGATGTGGTTCTTGCAACCAATACTTCCTCCATCTCCATCACGCGGATCGCAGCTGCCACCAGAAGACCTGACAAAGTTATAGGAATGCATTTCATGAATCCCGTGCCGGTCATGAAATTGGTGGAGATCATCCGTGGGCTCGCCACTTCCCATGCGACCTATGAGATAACCGAAAAGCTTTCGAGACAACTCGGCAAAGTCCCGGTTGAGAGCAAGGATTATCCGGGATTCATCGCAAATAGAATCCTTATGCCCATGATCAATGAAGCCATTTATGCCTTGTTCGAAGGCGTCGGAAGCGCCAGGGCTATTGACGATGTCATGGTGCTGGGAATGAATCATCCGATGGGGCCGCTTGCCCTGGCTGATCTCATAGGACTCGATACGTGCTGGAACATTATGGATGTGCTGCACAAAGGATTCGGAGATTCCAAATACCGCCCCTGCCCGCTGTTGAAGAAATACGTGGATGCGGGATATCTGGGGAGAAAATCGGGCCGAGGCTTTTATGAATACGAAAAATAAGAGGAGGTCCGACACCCCCCAATGTGTGGGGGCGACCGGCCGAGGTTGTTGCAAAACTCGAAATTCTGCCGATTGAAGGTTCTTTTTAGGCCCGACGGGCCGGCAGGTGAAATAGCCCCGGCCGTGAGGCCGGGGTCGGGAAGGAACGAGAGATGAGCGCCGAAGGCGCGGCACTAAGCAGCGATAAATACCGTGATTCGACCGAGTTGCCGATTCACACGGTGCCGTGCCTTCGGCACTCATTTGTTCCTCTACCTTAATCCCGGCCTTACGGCCGGGCCTGGCGATTGCCGGTCCTTCGGACCTGATCGTGAGTTTTGCAACAGCCTCAGCC
>JBEKKY010000201.1:0-10070 GCA_050010475.1 Acidobacteriota bacterium
CATGTTTCTCAGAAGCGGAACGGTCTTGGATAGCTCGGTGAGACTTAAGTTTGAAAAGGTTTTTGTGGTCTGGCGAATGAGACTGATTTCTTCGGGAGAAAAGGATCGGCCGGAATGCCAGAAAAAATGCAGGGTTGGCAAAAATCTTCGGCAGGAACCGGAAGTTTCCCCAAACCGGGATGGGACAGAAGAAAGGGAATTGATAGTATTTTGTCGATCCCATAATTGCGCCAACGCCATCAGATTCTTCAGCCAATGGAAACGCCGAAGAGGAGTCCTATTGCGGCAGTCACTGCCATTGCTAAGGCTCCTCCCAGTGTGACTCGCAACGCAGCACGACCGAGCGGCGCCCCGCCAAGATGCCCGCCAAACGCACCGAGGGCAGAGAGACTTACAAGAGACACCGCTGCGATCGCGGGGATGCGGGCCCCGGCCGGCGCGACAAGGAGAGCCAAAATTGGCACAACTGCGAAAGATGCAAAGCTTGCGGCCGATATCCACGCCGCCTGCATCGGACGCGAGAGAGATGCCTGGTCGATACCGAGCTCATCCCGCATGTGTGCGCCGAGCTGATCGCGCGCGCTGAGTTGCTCTGCAACTTTCATTGCGAGCTCCTTCTCAAGACCTCGCTTCACGTAGATCATCGCAAGCTCGTTCAGCTCATCTTTTGGCTGACCCGCAAGCTCTGCCTTTTCGCGCTCGACATCCGCTTGCTCCGCGTCGCGCTGCGAGCTGACCGAAACATACTCGCCCACGGCCATCGACATCGCTCCTGCGACAAGGCCCGCCACTCCGGCGATCAAGGTAGCCTCCCTTGAGGCGGCGGCCGCTGCGACCCCAATCATCAGGCTTGCAGTCGATACGACCGCGTCATCTGCCCCGAGCACCGCAGCACGTAGCCACCCTGCGCGCCCGCTCCTGTGCATCTCCCTTTGTGGTTTCGACATCCTATTTGCCTTGATATTAGCTTGTCAGGTGGTGAGGCCCGATTTGCCTTCTTGGATTTGGAAGCATCGGCGCCAGGCGCGAATCGGTCCGCTGTCCTTGCCAGTTTCCTGATATGGAGTGCCTAGCCAAGTGTCATCTCAATGCCGGACATCGGAAATGTTCTTGGACACTCTGCAGGTTTGCGCATCCCTTTCAATGCAATTGCCGTTCATCGGACCTGTCCGTTCACAGCGGTGGGAGCGCTGTATTGTCCATGGATGCTGGCTCCCGCGCGTCGCTGGCTTTCACTGGGACAGGCGTTTCGTGGATCATTTACAAAGATGCCTGGTTCGGCATAGCCAATGTATATATCGACAACGGTAATCCCCGTCAACTCGACACTGGGTGGAATGCTCCTCATGCCGGCTGCTCTGACGTGCTTCCTCATGAGGACTTGCGTCCTCGCCATCAAGTCGGAGAGGCGGACCTTGTACCTGGCCGCCGGGTTCCGCTCCATCTCTATCGAGCGAAATAGCGGCTCTTTCCCAACTCCAAGCGTGGAAGAGAGCCGCATTTGCCGGATGCCCGGGTTTCATGACTTTACGCCCCCTGCCGGGATGGCGAGGAGCTTTCGTTACCAGGTGAAAAGACAGGCGCCGCCGCCCGATTGGCGGGCCCGCCGGGACAGGACCAAGTTACCGCGTATCGGAGTCGTGCTCTCTCGAACCAGACCGGGTGACTGCGGTTCGGGCCCATTGGTCTCTTCGATCTCGACCGCACCGCGCCGGTTCATGACATCCGCAGCGGCATCCACTCTCTCGTCCGAACCTGTCGCGAAAACCAAAGCCCCTCCACGCCGCAGTCCTTCGACGTAATCTTGGGCCTCAGCGTTGGTCGTCCCGATCCTGGTAAGCTCCCGGATCAAGTCGGCTTCGAATTCGAAGCGCGGGAAGCTCATAACACCGGTGACCTGGAAGCTCGCCGGCTTGTCGAGGGTGCGAATCTCGTTCCGAGGAAAACCAAGGACCTCGATCTCGCGGACGACGTCGTCCACAACGCCAGGATTCTCAAATAATCCGACTGCAGTCTTCGGCATATCACAACCTCCATCGTAAAGTGTTTAATTAGAATTCCATGCCTTTTATATACGGAGCCGAATCTAGTGTCAGTTCAATACCACACACAGACCTGGTCAAATTAGCTCAGGCAAGTTTTGCGCGATGGGAATACATGGTGTGACTGGTAGCACAGTAAATTTAATGGGATCAGCCTTTTTGCAGAAGCGAAACGGTGGCCTTCCTACTTGTCCTTTGTGCGATTGTGAGCTAATTGATAGCCCGCTCCCGCGTGTCTATTACGTGACCATAAACCGCTATTCCAACGTTTCATGAGTTTCCAACGTATTGATTTTCCTGCAAGTCGTTTGTATTCAACGGGGAGCAAAAGTTCGAATCCCACCTTCTCCACCACACCCCCGCCGCAAATACAACCCGGATTAGTCGGAATCGGTATCGCTATCGTGATCGCTATCGGTTTTTAGACATCTATGCCGCCAATCACTATGTGAAAAGCCGATAGCGATACCGATTCCGATGCCGATTTTTTAGTGTATGATTGCACGAATTCGCTTTGAATGTTCTGCCGATGGGAGCAGCTGAATGCCACGGGACGCCAAAACTGTTCGGATGGCCGTATTATCGAGAGATAAAGAAGAAAAGGCAATTAAAGATGCCTTCAGCGCATTCGACGCAGACCTGGTTTTGGCGCACACAATTCACCATCTGCGCGAAGTTCTTTTCACACAGTCCTGCAGCGGTGTTCTCTGTGCGCCGGCGTCTTTAGGATATTTGTAGCTATGAGTAAAGATTTATACGCGGAAATTGTGGAGCTTCGATCCCAGGGAAAGCGTGCTGCGCTCGTAACCATTATCGTGAGCAAGGGCGCCACGCCGCGCAAAGACTCTTCCAAAATGCTGGTGTTTGAGGATGGCAGCCGCCTGGGAACCATCGGCGGCGGATTCGCCGAAAGCGAAGTTTGCCGTGAGGCTTTGATCGCGCTGAAAACCGGAAAACCTAAACTGTTGAGCTTTGACCTGACAGGCGTGGATCATGAAGAGAGCGCACTCGTTTGCGGAGGTTTTATGCAGGTTTACGTAGAGCCGGTTCTCCCGGATCCGACTCTTTTTATCTTTGGAGCAGGGTTCGTCAGCAGGGCTGTTGCGGAAGTTGCGAAGCCGGTCGGATTCAGAATCGCGATTGTCGATGATCGCGTTGAATATGCCAATCCTGAACGCTTCAAAAATGCGGACGATTTCTATGTCGATTCCTGGGAGAAGGTCTTTGATAAATTGCCGGTCAACGATTCTTCCTATTTGTTCATTGCAAATCGGGGACATAAACTGGATCTGATTTGCATCCGATACGCGCTCAGGACCTCGGCCAAATATATCGGAATCCTGGGAAGCCCCCAGAAAACGCAGTCCCTGTTCGATTTCCTGGAAAAGGAGGGGATGGATCCGGCGGATTTCAAACGCGTCTTTGTGCCGGTAGGGATTGATATCGGATCGGAAACAGCCGAGGAAATCGCGGTCAGCCTGGTAGCGGAATTGATCGCGGTTCGCAAGAACCTGGATATCCGGTCGATACGGGATACGGTGCGACGGATCCGGAACTCGGTTGTGCCGGAGCCAAATATCATGGCGCTTCGCGGGCGGCTTCGCGCAGACGATTAACATCTGAAGCGGACCTATTGTGAATTCCCCGGATAGAAACCACATCCTGCAGGCGATTTCGGATGATGAAAGCGAAGCCCTTCTGTTCGCGGGTCTCCGGGAGGTTTTAGGATCCGGCAGCGGCCCCGTTCAGGATGGAATCAACACCCGCATTGCCCAAGAAGCCCTCGCGCTGGCCGCCCGACAATTCCTGGATCTCATGGTGGCTCGCGGCCTGCAGTGCCTTGGCGCAGCAGAGGACGCAACCGGTTTGGATGGGCGTTCTAAACGGGAACTCCGGCGGGCGCTCATGCTGGAGCGCGACCGCCTGTCCATAAGCAAAGCCCTGGCGTCAAAGGGCATCGAACATCTTTTCTTCAAGGGCGCCCTGAGTGATTCCCTATGGTGGGACGGACAGGGAATGCGAGGCGCTGGCGATCTCGATATCCTCATCCCGCGTTCTGCCGAAGCTGAATCTACGGCTGCGCTTTTGAATCTGGGTTACAAACAAAAAAGGACCATGAGTAACCTTGCCAGCGAGAAAGCAAGCAAGGAGAGGCTGTTCTATCACGAGGATTTGAAAACGCATTTTCCTGTTGATCTCCATATAGGGCTGCTGAACGAGCCTCCGTACCGTGATCCGGCTGCTCAGGTGCTTCGTCGCGCCATTGTTTATGAGACTGCCACGGGTTCGATCCGCGGACCCTGTCGCGAGGATATGCTGCTCATCGCTGCGGGAAATCTGGGCCAGTCCTGTTTTGCAGAACGATACAAGCTCGTCGTGGATGCAGCATGTTTGCTTTTGCGCGAGCCGCTTGATTTTAGGGAGGTTGTATCGAGGGCAAAGGAATGTAATGTCACAACGCCACTATGGGGACTTCTCCGGCTGGTCGAAGAGCGTTTGCACGTCCCAGTGCCCGGCTGGCTTCTTCGAGAGCTCGCTCCATTCCGCCCCTTGCGAGGGATGGTCGAGCTTGTGGCCGGAGTCACGAGAGCTCCGTGGCATCCGAACAGCAGCGGCAAACTCGTGCTTGCCTCCTGGCCGCTCTCCGGCCGCGCATTCTGGCCAGTCCTGGCGACCTGGCGATGGGCGCAATTCAGAATTGCCAACATCCTCCACCAAAATAGCGAATCTCCCAACAATTGAATGCGGTGCTCACGCAGAGAGTGGCGGGCGGGATAGCAATCCGGCTGCTTACGCCAGCGAATGTGATTTTATGGGTTTTAGAACAATGTTTTTCCTTAATGAATGAACATTGAGCGGCCGAAATAATAACCATGAACAACTGTTCAGCAGTCCATAAGCAAGCTCAAAACCTGGTTACAAGAGAGATCGCCGGTGAAACGCTCATTGTCCCGGTTGGTAGCGGAGTCGGGCAGCTTAACGCCATCTTCACCTTAAATCCGTCGGGTTCGATGATCTGGGAAATGCTTGGTGCATCGACCCCGGACCATACAATTGTCGAATCGATTTGCCGGAAATACGAAGTCGCGCCGGAACAGGCGCAAACTGATTTGGCCGAATTCCTCGATGCTTTGCGTTCTGCGGGACTCATAAGTTCTTCTCCCCAATCCGGAGGCTAACAACGTGGAAGGCTGCAGCTACGGAGAATTCAGTTTGGGGCTTCACCAGCGGCTGTTGGGGCGGAGAATCCCTCTCGATGGAACCATTGAATTAACGTATCGCTGCCCGCTGCAATGCTCTTTTTGTTACAACCGAGTCCCGACGGTTGATGCCGCCGCCCAGCGGCAGGAATTGAGTTTTGAAGAGCACCGCCGCATCCTGGACGAAATAGCCGGCGCAGGCTGCCTATGGCTGCTCTATACCGGGGGCGAAGTTTTCGCCAGAGAAGATTTTCTGGATATTTACACCTATGCTCAACAGAAGGGGCTGCTCGTCAGTATCTTTACCAACGGCACGCTGATCACTCCGGAAACAGCCGATCATCTCGCAAAGTGGGTTCCGTTCTCCATCGAAGTGACTCTTTATGGTGTCACAAGAAAAACCTATGAGCGCATCACCGGCGTTCCCGGCTCATTTGAAAGCTGTCTGCGGGGAATTCATCTCCTGAAAGAGAGAAACCTGCCGTTGAAACTAAAGACGATGGCTGTAAGCCCGAACAGACACGAAATTTGGGAAATGAAGCGGTTCGTGCAGCAGGATCTTGGCCTGGAGTTCCGGTTCGACGGCACGATCAATCCCGGGATTGACCGCTCTCGACGCCCTTTGGATTTCAGGCTCAGCCCCGAGCAAATTGTGGAACTCGATGTGTTGGATCCTGCGCGCATCCAGGCCTGGGAGGACTTTGTCCGACGGTTCAACGGACCCGTTCACACAGCCGGATGCGATGAGATGTATCACTGCGGAGGAGGAATTAACTCATTTTCAATAAATCCGCACGGAAAGCTGAGCTTGTGTGTGCTCTCGCAGGCAGATACCTATGACCTGCGCAAAGGGACCTTCAGCGATGGATGGAACAATTTCCTGTTGAACGTGCGCCGCAGGAAAATGCGCAAAATGACCAAGTGCGTCGAGTGCGGGATCAAGGCTATGTGCGGGATGTGCCCCGCGAATGGAGAATTGGAACAGGGAGACCCCGAGTCTCCTGTGGACTTTTTGTGTCGAGTGGCTCATTTGCGGTCTTATGTCCTCGATATGCCGGTCCTCCCGCACGGAGAGTGCGCATACTGCCAAGGCGGGGAGAGATACGAAGATATGAGATCGGCGGCGGCTTTTCTCAAAAGCAAAGCCCGGAGGTCAACGGATAACAACTCAGAGGATACCGAAATCCTAACTGTTTGCGGCGCGTCCTAAAACAGGTGAAAGAAGAGAATTCAACATGAACACAAGGACAGAGAATCAACCGGAAAAGAAAGAGGCATATGTAAAGCCGCAGGTGAAGCAGATCCTGCTGAAGCCCGAAGAGGCAATTCTGGGAGCGTGCAAAACCAGTTCGATCGCCGGCCCCGCACAGGCCAAATGCAATAACGCCGGCATCCATTGCAGCAACATCGGTTCTTAAGGCGTAACTGCAAGCTTTGCCTGATATCCGCAGGACTATTCTTCGCATGGGAAATCTCGAAATGGTGAAACCAACCTCAGAACTGGTCTGCATTGGCATCGCAGACATCCGCATCGGCATTTCATCCTCGGATCCGAACCTCCGCATCGGGCTGGATGAGGATATGCAGGCTTTCTCAGCCCCACTCGATAGCCCGGATCTGTCGCTCGAAACATACTGGCGCACGTTAGAGGACGCTGGTTGCGGCGGCCAAAAGCTCTTTGATTCGGGCGGGACATGGAAACTCTACTTCAAAAATGATGCGTACTGGTTTTATTGCACCGCTCCTGCCTTTGGCACAATTCCATACAAAGTTGCGCGTATTGCCCATGATTTCAGCAACGGACAGGTTTTCCTGCACCGGCCGTTTTTCGAAATTGAACGGGTGCTATACCCTCTCCAATATCCGCTCGATGAACTCCTGCTGCTCAATTTGTTGTCCCGCGGGCGGGGAGTCGAGGTGCATGCATGTGGGATTGTTGATTCAACCGGCGACGGATACCTTTTTGTCGGACACTCCGGCTCAGGCAAAACCACAATGGCAAGGTTGTGGGAAAAGGAACCTGGGGTTACGATCCTGAGCGACGATCGTGTCATTCTGAAGCATGAACAAGGGCAGATATGGATGTACGGCACCCCCTGGCATGGCGAGGCGGAACTGGCTTCCGCATCCCGGGCGCCGCTCGAACATATTTTCTTTATTCGCCACGGCCAAAGAAATTCGCTGAAAGCTAAAATTGGAGCCGAATCTGCAGCACTTCTCTTCTCCTCCTCCTTCCCCGTTTTTTATAGTCCTGAAGCTCTGGAGTTCACAATCGAGTTTTACGGCAAGGTTGCAGACAAAGTTCCCTGCAGCGAACTGAGCGTGGTCCCGAATCCCGAGATTATCGATTTCATTCGGCGCCAACAAGCGTGAGTTCACGCGGAGCTTGAGCCCATTTTCCGCTATCTCCGCGCCTCTCTCCGGAAACTTCAGGGAGAGGGTGTGTAATTCACAATATATTCACCGAATACTCACTATATTTCCACCTAAGCGCCGGACAGGTGAAAGTTTCTGATTTCAACGAACCACATTTCCTGTACGGAGCGTCTGGTTTTTGCATCTTCACGAGTTTGAGCTCTTGCGGCAAAAAAAGACTGATAAATATCATTTTCCAAACGATAAAGCTTAGTGAGGACAAATTTAGCCATACGATCAATTGGAGATCCCTCTGTGCCCAAAACCTGGATCCTCTTCGGCGACCCTACCATGAAAATCCAGCGCTAGAAACTCAATAAAAATAACTCATAAGGTTTATTTTCCGGCCGATAAATCTAGAGACGGACGGATATAGCCGCACACAAAGGTGTGCCGAAGGAGCACTTTATGGGCCGCTTCGCCAACGACGGAAAGTCGGGATCATTCAAACGCTTGAAAAGTCTGATTGGCATTTGCCTGCGCTATTCATTTCTCGCCGCCTTGGCGTTATTGATCCCATCCTTCCCGATTCAAAATGCACAGGCAGCCGTACTGGCTTCACTTCAATCAGGCACCGCAACCATCGCCAACGGATCCGCATCAACAACAGCCACCATCACTTCGGTCGATATCACGAAGTCTTTTGTGGTGTGCAGCACCAGTCTCGGGTCCGATGTCCCGTCTTCGCCTAATGACGTCTGGGCCACCTGTCAGATGACAAATGCCACAACTGTAACATTCGCTCGCGCTTCGACAGTAGGGACGATTACAATTCAATGGTACGTTGCGTATTTCTCCAGTGGCGTCTCCGTGCAGCGCGGGAGCCAGTCTATTACAACGGCAACCACGAATATCACACTGACCGCCGTCACGCTGGCAAACAGCTTTCCAATTGTAGCCTTTCGCGAAGGCGGCACCTCATTTAATGGCAATGACTTTCCTGAGGTATCGATCACAACTACAACAAATCTTCAGGCAGTTCTTCAAACCGCACCGTCAACGGGTACGGTACTTGAATGGCAGGTTGTTCAATATACGAATTCGTCGGTTCAATATGGGACCGTATCCTTTGCAACGACCGATTCATCCAAAACCGCAACAGTCACCAGCGTAGACACCACAAAATCATGGCTTATTTGTTCCTACAACTCCGCAGCCGGTGTAACAGGCATTTCCCAGAAACTGGTGGAGGGAGTGCTGACGAACTCAACGACGCTGACATTCACACGGCTAGCCAACGGCCAAGCCATAACGCTTAGGTATTATCTCGTCACCTTTACCGACGGCACCACCGTCCAGAGCGGTACCACGGCTTTCGGCACAACGGATACAACGCTGAACGCAACAATCAGCTCGGTTGATCTGACTCGAACCCTCGCGGCTGCGAGTTCGTTTCAACGCGGCGGACAATCAAGCTACACAGGGGACGATCAGCCTGCTACCGGGTGGTTTACTACAAAACTTAGCAGCGCCACAAACCTCCAGCTCACACGGGGCAATGCGTTATCGTCCACAGCGAACGTTTCCTGGTATGTTGTCCAGTTCCCCGCGCCCCAGGCGTTCGGGTACATGAAAACGATCACGATCGATCGAACAAAAGTGGGAGTGTCGGGAACGGGTGCTACGACACTCTCGAACTTCCCCTTTCTGTTCAACGTCACAGATGCCAATTTGGCGACCACGGCCCATAGCGGGCATGTAACCAACGCCAACGGTTACGATATGATCTTTCGCGGAGTGGACGATGCGACATGCGGAGGAGTCGGAACCAATCCCTGCACTCTGGATTACGAAGTGGAAAGTTACAACGGAACGACGGGTGCATTGACCGCGTGGGTCAGGATACCATCGCTCAATACGAACGCAACATCATCGAATACAACCATCCGCCTTTATTACGGCGACTCCGATATCATAAGCTCGCTCCAAAACCCAACCGGAGTATGGGACAGCTATTATCAAGCGGTATGGCATCTGTCGGATAGCGCTACAAATACGGCTGTAAACGATTCAACTTCCAATAGCGACGACGGCACTGCGGCAGCGAATACCAGCACGAAAACCACCACGGGGCAGATTTCCGGCGCCTTAACTTTTAACGGCACCAACGATTACATCTATTCCACCAAGCAGTTTACAAACCCTCAAGGATATACCGCGTCCGCGTGGTTCAAAACAAGCACCGCCTCGGGGCACAAGATTGTAGGGTTGGAGAACAACCAGACAGGCACTGCCAGCGCCAACTACGACCGGATGCTGTACATGGGCACGGATGGCAAAGTCTATGCAGCCACATACAGCGGGGGCTATTTTACGGCCGCAAGCACAAGTTCTCTTGCGGATGGCAACTGGCACTATGTGGTGGGATCCTTTCTCGATACGGGAAACATTCTGAAACTCTATGTGGACGGCG
>JBEKKY010000202.1:0-6699 GCA_050010475.1 Acidobacteriota bacterium
GCTGCAGGATCGTCTGCGCTTCCGAGACGGATATGCCGGGCAACGTTGTGGGCATGTAAAGAATGGTGCCTTCGTTCAAAGGCGGCATGAACTCGCTGCCGAGCCGGAGATACACCGGCACGGTGGTCGCGACCAGGATCAAGGCTATGGCGATGGTCGTCTTCGGGTGCCGCAGCACCAGGCGCGCGGGAGGCTCGTAAATTCGGAACAGCAGGCGGCTGATCGGGTGCTTCTCCTCTTTATAATATTTTCCCACAGCCACCTGATTGACGATCCATGATAGGAAGCGCGGCCGGAATTGATAATAATCCATCCGCGCAAAAATCATCCGCATCGCCGGATCCAGCGTGACCGCGAGAATAGCGGCAATGGCCATGACGAAGTTCTTGGTGAAAGCCAGCGGCCGAAAAAGGCGTCCCTCCTGATCCACCAGTGTGAAGACGGGTAAAAAGGCGACCGCGATCACCAGCAGCGAAAAAAATACAGACGGCCCGACCTCCTTGAGTGCCTCAAGCCGGATCGCGTGAAAGTCTCCCTGGCGCCCGCCTTCGATCCAGAGTTCCAGCTTCTTGTAGGCATTCTCGACTTCGACGATGGCGCCGTCCACGAGCACGCCGATGGAAATGGCGATGCCGGCGAGCGACATGATGTTCGAGTTCAGCCCCATCAAGTGCATGGGGATAAAGGACAGCAGCACCGACACTGGAATCGTTACAATCGGGATGATGGCCGACGGGATGTGCCAGAGAAAGATCAGGATCACAAAGCTGACGATGATCATCTCGAGGATCAGCTCTTCTTTGAGATTGCTGATGGAGCCCTCGATCAGTTCCGAGCGGTCATACGTGGTGATGACTTTTACGCCCTTGGGCAGGGAAGGCTGGAGTTCCTGGAGCCGCTCCTTGACCCGGCGGATGACTTTGTCGGCATTCTCGCCGTGCCGCATCACCACGATGCCGCCCACAGTGTCGCCTTTCCCATCCAGGTCGGCGACGCCGCGCCTCATCTCAGGGCCGCGCTCGACTCTGGCGATGTCGCGCAGGAGGACCGGCGTGCCGCGGTCGTTGGTCTTGACGACGATCTGCTCGATGTCCTGCGGAGTCTTGATGTATCCGTGGCCGCGAACCATGTACTCGGCGCCGGAGAATTCAATCAGCCTCGCGCCCACCTCGACGTTGGAATTGCGCACCGCTTCCGACACCATCATGAGCGGTATGTTGTAGGCGGCCAGCTTTTCCCGATCCACAGTAATCTGGTACTGGCTCTGGAAACCGCCGATGGTGGCAATTTCTGCCACGCCCGGGATCGCCTGCAGCGCATAGCGCAGGTTCCAATCTTGGAAGGATCGCAGATCGGCCAGCGTATGGGTGCCGCTCTCGTCCACCAGGGCGTATTGAAAAACCCATCCCACGCCTGTGGCATCCGGGCCGATCTCCGTCTTGACTCCTGCGGGGAGCGAAGGAAGCACTTTGCTCAAGTATTCGAGCACACGGCTCCTGGCCCAATAGATATCGGTCCCGTCCTCGAAAATGATGTAAACGTAGGAAAAGCCAAAGTCCGAATAACCGCGAATCGCTTTGACCTGGGGCGCGCCGAGCAGCGCTGTGGTAATGGGATATGTAACCTGATCCTCGATGATGTCGGGCGAGCGATCCCACTTGGAGAACACGATGACCTGCGTATCCGAAAGATCAGGGATGGCATCCACGGGCTGGTTGTACATCGTCCAGATACCGAAGGCCACTATAGCGGCGGTAAAGAGAAGAACGATGTACTTCTCACGCGCTGAAAACTCGATGAGCTTCTCGATCATACGGGTCCTTCATGAACGCTGTGGCAGGATGCGAATAACTTATTTCCCTGCGCCTAAAATCGCGGCCTTGAGTTTGGATTCGGAATCGAGCAGGAAGTTGGCCCCGGTCACAACATTTTCTCCCTCCGCCACACCCTTCTTGATCTCGTAAAAACCGCGCACCTTGACCCCGGTCTTCACTTCGCGCGGCTCAAACAGGCCGTCGCCTTTAGCGATGAACACCATATCCCGCTCCCCGGTTCCCATCACCGCGCTGTCCGGGACGGCGACTCCATAGCCCCGTTGCCCGCCAAAGACAACATCCGCATACATGTCCGGCTTCAACGATCCGGAAGGATTTTCAAGCACGATACGAACCTTTACCGTCCTGCTCTTCTCATCCACATTGGGGTTGATAAAGCTGACTCGTCCCTTGAAGACGCGGCCTGGATCGTAGCTCAGCGTAATCGTGGCGGGATCCCCGATTTTCACAAACGGCACATTGATTTCATAAAGGTCTGCCAGAACCCACACGCTGGATAAATCCGTAATGTCATAAAGCGTGTCCGAAGGCATCACCCTGTTGCCTTGGACAGCCGTTTTGGCGCTGACGATTCCGTGGACCGGCGAATAGACTACCAGGTCCCGGATTGGCTCGCGGTTTTTCTCGATGCGTGCGATCTGGTCCGGACTGATATCCCATAGCGCCAGGCGCTGCCGGGCGGCTTCCACTAAATCAATTCCCGGCAGCCGCATGTTGGTCCCTGATTTTTCCCATTGGTCGCGCGCCTGCAAGGCCAGGATGTACTCCTTTTGTGTTGCTACCAGGTCCGGGGAATAGACCGAAAAGACCGGCTGGCCTTTGCTTACTTGCTGGCCGACATAATTGACGAAGATATGCTCAATGTACCCCTCAAACTTGGTATGAATGTGACTGATGCGAGTTTCATCCGCCGTGATCATCCCTACTGTCCGGATGCTCTGATCCAGGCCCATCACCCGGGCTTTTTCCGTAGTGACCCCCATCATCTGCAGCCGCTCCTGAGTGATCTTTACGGGCGCGTACCCGGTCACACCCGGGCCGGCGGCGCCCGGGGATTCTTCCTCATAGACGGCAACCAGGTCCATTCCGTCGGGAGCCTTGCCCGGCTTGTCATAGCGGTTGCCGGGATTCATGGAGTCGGTCCAATAGAGGATTTTTCGCTCCTTTTTGGCGGGTGCACCGGCGCTCTCCTGGCCAGCTTTCTCTCCTTTGGCCATTTCAGGAGATACTTCGCTCTCCATCGGGACCAGCTTCATGCTGCAAATGGGACAGTCGCCCGGCTTGTCGGATATATACTCGGGATGCATGGGGCAGTGATATTTCTGCACTTTGCGGGATGTTGCAGGCCCCTGAGTGGCGTTCTGCCTTGAAATAATCCAGTAACCGCCGCTCACCAGAACGCTGGCCAGGATAAATCCAATGAAGAAGTTTTTCATCGCCGCACCTCATTTTGGGGTAATCCCTGATTCGGGGCCGGGCCGCCAGGAGTGCCCGTCAATTCCTCCAGTCCGGATAGGGCTTTCAGGTATTCCGCCCGTTGTTCGAAGTAATTCATCCGATAATCCCGAATGGTGTTGAAGTTGGAGAGCACCGTCAGGAAGTCGACGCTGCCGCCCTCGTAGCTGGCCAGCGAAGATTGGAGCGCAAGTTCCGATTGCGGCATTACCTGCTGAGAATATAGATTCATGAGCTTCAGAGCGGCCTCCGCGGCCACATAGCGGTCGCGCAAACGGAAGAGCAGCCATTGCTGATCGTTGCGATGAGTCAGTTGCGCTTCAGCTAAAGTGGCTCCGGCTTCCTCCAATCCATAGCGCTGCTTCTTCCCGAAATAGAGCGGGATATTGAGTTGCACTTTGAATTCCCACATCGGCTTCATGGCGCCCTGGTTGTAATACCCCGTCATGACATCGAAATCGGGGTAGTAGGCTTTCTGGGCGGATTGCACGTTCAGCTGCTGGCCGTCGATGACGGCTCGCTGTCCCCGAAGCACAGGCGACGCCTCCAGGGCGCGAGAGCGCAAGGATTCAAAAGGCTCGAGTGATGGCAGGGTCGAGACCGTTTCGGGGCGGCCCAGACCTGCATCCGGCGGACGGTTCAGAAGGGCATTGATCTCAGAATTGCTGCTGAGCTTTTTCTGCTCGAGGGCAATCAGCCGATTCTCGAGGATCGCGACTTCTATGCCGGCTTTGATAATGTCCTGTTGCAGCGCCTTCCCCGCGGAATAGCGTGCTTCGGCCACTTTCGCCATTTGCTGCAGCAATTCCTGGTTCCGATGAATCAGGTCTACAGCCTCATAGTTAAAGATGAGCTCGTAGTACCTTTCCTTGAGTTGGGCGACGAGCCTCAGTTCCGTGGCACGAACCGCCTGTGCCTCGCTGTCCGCTTCCTTTTGTGCTATGCCGCCCTTTAATGCGCGTTTCCCGGGAAAAGGGATTTCCTGCGCGATCTGAATGCCGATATTGCTTGTGGCTTCCATGCCCAGGCCCGCTCCGGGATACGGCCACCCATTGCTGACCCAGCCTGCGGTAATACGAGGATCGGGCAACGCACTTTCCTGCGACGGACGGGTCAGCGCTGCTTCATAGCGCTTCCGGGCAGCCTGCAATTCGGGATTTGACCTGAGCAGTTCTTCCACCAACGAGTCCAGCCTCACTGATTCCTCTTTGGGCTGATCCGCCGGCCGAGGAGGGTACGATTCCTGCGCCATAGCGGTGATGGTTCCGGAGGGATGAGGGTCAAAAACCAGGGTCAATGATAACAGGAACGCGAATCTCAACATTCCAGAAAGATGCATGGCGCTATCTCCAGCCTAAAGAAAAACATAAAAGTCGTCGGTTCGATCCTCGCATGATCGTAATCCGTTCAGATCTAAATGTGCCGTTCAATATAGCAATTAGCGGGCCAATGAAACCGCGATGACAAAAAAGGCAAGGGTGAATCATGAGATCCACCCAAATAGCAATTTCTTATGGTCTAATTATTACACCCGAGTAAGCGGCATAGGCAAATGTCTTGACCTTACGCTGTTAAAGCATGGTGGCGCGGAAGAGAAATCGTCATCTCCGCACCCCCTCTGTGTTCTCTGCATTTTCAGGTGAAATCACAGTACGTGCCTGAATGCTTCACCTGGGACCTGTACTTCCGCGACCTCTTTCTCACCTGCGGCGTTTGTTCGCAGTGTAATCTTTGTGTTGTTGACCTTCTTGTCGACCGGCTCAATCTTGCATTTGATGCGGGCGGCTGGCTCCTTGGCCACTGGAGTGTTGCCGTGTCTGTAGGCGGCCGGCATTTCCATTTTGTTGAAGATGATGATGTGATCACTACCTTCTACAACGTGCTGGACCTGATACATCCCAGGCTGTAGCAACGTGTCTCCGACTTTTACCGGGACATTGAAATGGACCTCGCCTTTCTTGCCGATCGTAAAATCCTTGCCGTCCCCAGCCGCGGCCGGAAGAGCGGCGGCAATCACAGCCAGAATCAGGAAAACTATTGCAGCCATAATTCGAATCGTTTTCATGTCGTTCATTGTTCTTCCCCTTGTCTGTTAGAAGTCGTTTTGCACCCGCTGGCAATAACTTGCACGCACGGATTAATGATGGCGCCCCATAGATTGGTCCATGGGCTGTTCCATTGTTGGTTCGTTAGCCTTTTGCCACTGAATCAACTCACCACATTTGGGCATTTCACTGCCTAAGTAAGGATTGCGAGTTGCTTTGTCGGGCTGCAGCCAGTTTTTCTTTACCATTGAGCAGAAAAATTGATACGGGGGATTTGTTTTGGCTCCCGAGGCCTTAATATATGCGATCAGCTTATCGCTCAGATCGCCAAACCAGTTTCGGGCTGACTTCAGGTCGGCTGCATTGAATTTCGCAGCCACCTCGGAAAGTGCGATGAGCTGTGTTTTACCCTGTGTCTCTGTTGCAGCAGCCTGACGGCTGATCCTAGCTATCCCCGCTGCAGATGCCGCAACGCCATTGATGGAATCCGATGCCAAACTTTTGTGAATCGAAAAATACTGTCCGAGCAATTGATCCACTCCCGCGGGCGGGGTGCCGGCCATTGTCAGGCCGATAATTGAAACTGCGAGCAGCGTAAACAGTACGGTTGCCTTCATCTCACTCCTCCTAAGCTAAATTGCATCCTAAACATTCCCTGTATTTGCATGTTTTGTGCCAGACTGGGCAAATTAGAACAACCCATAGGAACAGAACAACTTAGTGTCAGATATTAATTGCTTCTCAGATTCGGTTACTGTTTGATTTTCCACAACTCTGCTGATTTTACGTCACTATATTGTGCTGCCGGTCAATGCCCCGCTCATAGACAAGGTAGGGTTATCGAACTCGATCGCTCCCCACATATGAGCAGAAAAGTCAGTCCAGGCAAGCAGACAGGGGATTGAAGGTGGTGGTTAAGACTTTTATCGAGATCTCCAAAATGCGGCTTATTCCTCTTATCAACTTTTGGCTGTTATCTGCCCAAATAATAAATCTGGAAATTAAGTTGGCGTCAGATCCAACAAAAAAAGCTTGACAGGAATTTTGGAGCGCAAATACGGTGGAGTTGTGGCTGGTCAGTTGGATCTGATGGTGAATTTCCCAAATTAATAATGATGAGAGCGGGCTGGAGCTCAAAAAAAGCCAGCTTCGGATTGGCGAAACTCTCCTCGACGATCAAAAATACTATTGACAAAACCTTGCAGACCATGGTCAGCGCGATCGACGCCATCTTCATTGCGGCCTTGACGATGGTCTCCGTCGTCGTGAAGACTGTTTGAATCATCCAGACAATAATCTAGATTCCGCAGAACATGGTCTGCCCGAACGAGAAGGTTTTCATGATGGCTGCGACTATTTTCCTG
>JBEKKY010000203.1:0-6676 GCA_050010475.1 Acidobacteriota bacterium
AGGCCCGCTGACTGCGTTGCTCGCTCCTCACATACTACCCGGTATGCTCGTCGCTCGCGCCTTGCCAGCGGGCCTGGGGGCCTGCAGCGAAGTGCGTCACTTATTTTGTCACAGGCCCTAAGGCTTCTCCAGAGTTCCGGGAAATTTCACCTTCGTCTATTAGTCCCTCTGACCGATGATAGTCACGCTGCCGACGCCGCTCCCCGGATTCATGCCGTGATTGTGAGTCATGCCCAGCGTCGGATTCTTGCGCTGGCGCGGTCCCGCTTTGCCCTGCATTTGTTTGTAAATCTCATAGATCATGCGCAGGCCGGTCGCGCCGAGAGGGTGCCCGAAACATTTCAGGCCGCCGTCGGGATTGACCGCCAGCTTGCCGTTCAGCTCAAAGGCGCCGGCTTCGATATACTCTTTTGCCTTGCCGCGCGCTTTTGCCAAGGTCGTTTCGCGCTGAAGTGTCCACAAAGCGAATTTTGTTTTGGAGAGATTCCTATGCGGATTTCGAAACCGGCAAGAAGGTCAGTGCGTCACGGGCGCTGTTCCTGCCTGGTTGGGATTTGTGCCAAAGGAGATGCGCGGCCGGACATCATGAGCGCTTTCGCCTGGGGCATTGCTTCCAGAGCTTTCATAACCTGTGGATCCGCCTGAATGCCGATTTTGAAGGCCTCCTTGATGCCGAAAGAAGTTATGCAAGTGTCCTGTTTGATCCGCCTTTTTATAAAATCGAGATTCGTCTCGATTTCCTGTTCAGAAAAATCGATATTGCGGTCATGAAGAAATTGTCTGAAATCTGAGAGGATGGCGTCGGTGACTTCGATGCCGGGCAAAGATTCCGAATTTTTTTCCGGCCGAAGCGACTTTTCCCGGTTTTTATCCTCTGATCGGGAAATTCCCGCATCCGGCGCGTCCTTCAGTAGGAGACGGCGTCCAAACTGGAAAAAGACATCTTTGGAAGCAAGCATCGCCTCGAATCGATTGGCCTTGCGCGCCGGCTCGACAATGTCGGGAGTGATTCCTCCACCGCCGTATACTTCACGCTTGGCATCCGTAAAGCGGACTTGCCGTGCGTCATTGTTTTTCGCGGGCGCATCATCGGAGTTCAGGAAATAATACTCAAGACTCGAGCCGGAGTAATCACGCTGGATCAACCTTCCACTGGGCGTGTAATACTTGGCTGTTGTGAGCGTCATACCTGTGTTGTCTTCCAGGGTATATACAGTCTGTACCAAACCTTTGCCGAAACTTCTTTCACCCACGATAAGAGCGCGATCGTGGTCCTGTAACGCACCTGCCACGATCTCGGAAGCGCTGGCAGTCTGGTGATTGATCAGAACCACCACAGGGATTTGAATTTTCCCTTCGCGCAATACCTTATAGGATTTGGTTGATGATTCCAGTCGACCTTTGGTGGATACGATAAGAGCTCCCCGGTGCAGAAAGAAATCCGAAATTTCAATCGCCTGATTCAACAGGCCGCCGGGATTATCCCTGAGATCAAGAATAAGACCTGATAAACCCTTCAACCGGTCCAAACCTGAATTCAGCTCCTCAGCGGTATTTTCAGAAAACTTTTCGATTTTCACATAGCCGATCCCCGGCTTCAGTTCGAATGCATAAGGAATGGTGGTCAGCGGTATTTCATCCCGCTCGATCGTGACGTGAAGAGGGTTCCGAACGCCGGGCCGCTCAAGGACAATATCTACCGAAGTACCGCGCGGCCCCTTGAGATGGTTCACAACCTCGTCCGTCGTCCAGTTATCTATCGGCTCGCCTCCAATGTGGGTGATCACGTCGCCCAAGCGCAATCCCTTTCGTTCGGCAGGCGTACCGGCGATAGGATGGTCCACAATGACGTGTCGTCCACGGTTTACCAGAAGCGCATGAAGTTGGATTCCCAGGCCATAATAGACGCTATGCTGGTCTTCTCGAAGCTTGGCGAAATCCTTCGGGTCCAGAAAATTCGAATGCGGGTCCAGCCTATGGAGCATGCGCCTGATTGCGCTATAAACCAATTTATTAGAGCCGACCTCTTCCACATAGGTTTGCTGGATTACATGCAGAGCTTCCGTAAAGTTGGCTAAGAACTCGTTCGGCGGCTTTGAAGCGGCCACGGCCGATTTCACGCCGGAGTGGCTTACCAGCATCCAACAGATGGGGGAAGACAAAAGCACGGTCAGAGCCAACAATATAAGGAATCTATTTTTCATTGGGATCTGCCTCCAATGACGAGTTCCCGGCTCAATGCGGTTTATAGTTCGAGCACATAAAAGTAATTTTATACCGATCGACCTTTTTTCGCTTCAATGAATATTTCGCAGAATGCAGCCTGCAGTTTTCAAACCGAAAAACGCCACGGATTCCACGGATTTCACTGATTTAAATCTGTGGAATCCGTGGCGTTTTTCAATGCACGGTGACGAGGAGTCCGAGATCTTCCAGCAGTTTCTTTATTGAGCGGATTTTTTCATCCGAGGGCGGCTCTGCTTCCAGAACTACTTTGCTGTCATCGATCCTCTGGTATTTCATAGCGCCCAGGTTGTGATACGGTAAGAGTTGTACAATCGTTACGGCATCTCCCAGAGATCTGCAAAACTTTCCCGTCTCGATGATGTTCTCCTCCGAGTCATTGAAGTCCGGGATCACAGGTATGCGGATCTGCATTTTTCCGCCGGATTTTGCGATGTATTGAGCATTCTGCAGAATAAGTTCGTTGGACACGCCTGTTGCTACCCTGTGTTGCTCGGCATCCATGTGCTTTAAATCATAAAGAAACAGATCCGTATAAGGCAACACGGCTTCCATAACCTTGGTTTGAACACATCCCGTTGTATCAATGGCTGTGTGAATATCCCGCGCTTTCAAGGCTTTTGCCAATTGCAGAATGAACTCCGGCTGAGATAAGGGCTCACCGCCGGAAAGCGTAACGCCGCCGCCGGACTGTTCATAAAAAGGAATGTCCTTGCTGACGCGCATCACGAGTTCTTCTACAGTGTAGTCCGTGCCGCACATGGACAATGCTTTATAGCGACAAGCGGCGGCGCAGTCTCCGCAGTTGTCACAGGCGGAGCGGTCAATGTGAATGTGCCGGATATCTTCTTGTGTCGCCGGCTTGCGAGTCAATCTGCCCGGAGTGATCACCCCCTTAGCACAAGCGCTGAGACACTTCCCACAATCAGCCACTCCAACACATCTCATCGATATCCAGCTAAGCTGTGTATGAAATTCCTGAGATTCGGGACTGTGACACCAGGGACAACGCAGCGGACATCCTTTAAGGAAAACGGTTGTTCGGATACCAGGACCATCCTGTACAGAAAAACCCTGTATGTCATAGACCTTCCCGGTTAATTCTTTTTCCATATTCCCACAGATGGCTTCAGGCTTCTCAAAAATTCAATTCAGTCCGCCGGATAATATCGTCCTGGCTGGCCTTGTATAATTCCACGAAATAAGCGCTGAAACCGGCGATTCTTACCACGAGATCCCTGTATTCTTCCGGGTGTTCTTGCGCTCTTCTCAATACTTTGCTGCTGACGATATTAAACTGCATCTCCATGCCGCCCAGAGAGAAATAGGTTTTGATCAAATCAATAAGTTTTTCTTTTCCTGTTTCATTGCTCAGGGCCGTGGGATGAAACTTCATGTTCAGCAGAGTGCCGTTCGAGAATTTCTTTTGATCGATAGCTGCCACGGACTTAAGAGTAGCAGTCGGACCATTTTGGTCGAGTTGCTGAACAGGCGAAATTCCATCTGCCAGAGGCTCGCCCGCTTTTCTGCCGTCCGGAGAGGCTGCGGTAGTTAAGCCGAACGTGACGTGAGTTGTGACCGGATATAATCCGGCGGCAAATCGGCCGCGAGGGCCGGTAGAGGAGTTCACAGCATTTCCATAAACATCCGAAGCCCATCTTGCGAACTCATCGGTGTATTCATTGTCGTTGCCATAATGAGGAGCTTCATTCAGGATGAACTGCCGAAGATCTTCTTTGCCTTCCCAGTTAGTCATGATCGCGTCATAAAGTTCCCGGGCGCCAATCAGTTTTTTGTCGTACACCATGTACTTCACAACAGCCAGGCTGTCGGTGATATTGCCGATCGCGATACCGGCATTGCCTGTCGAGTTGTATTTTGCGCCCCCTTTCATCACGTCCCTGCCGGACTCCATGCAGCCGTCGACCGTCGCTGAAAGAAGCGGAAGCTGCATGTGTTCTGATGCAACGTATTCCCACGTATTGACCAGGCTTACGTGCCAGCGTACAAAGTATTCGATCTGGTCTTTGACGGCATTGAGGACCTCGTCGAAAGTCTCCATCTCATACAGATAACCAGTCGGCAGGCCCACCTGGCCGGCGCGCTTGCCGTCGCGGCCGGGAAACGGATTGCAGCCGTTGTTAATGGCCAGCAGGAAGGCGTTGAGCAGATTAAAAAAGGACTGCGTGCCGTTGCCTCCCGGGCAGGCCCATTCGTCACCGCAGCCTTGTGGTTCCACACAGCCGATCAGGCAGTAGTTTCTCGCGCTCTCGATCGGCAGTCCCCTGGCCATTAGTGCCGGAATAATGACAGCGTCGTTTTCAAAAGTAGGGACGCCGCCTGCAATCTGGGTCGTCGCAATTGCCGCTTCCCACAGCTCGGGAGGAGTGCCCTTGTGGATGCGCAGCGACTGGGGCGGATCATGCAGAACCAGGCGCCCCGCAGACTGCAACATCATAAAGGAGATTGCATTGGTCGCATCCTTTCCATCCCCAGTCACTCCCCCAATGGTCATCAGCTGCCCGCTTGTGTAGCCGGGGCCGTTCATAGTAGCGATATAGGGCCAGATTTTGTTCATTTCGGCGACTTTCAGATAGAACAGGTCCAGCAGTTCCTGCGCCTTTTCATGCGTAATTCTGCCGGCCGCGATGTCCGCCTCGTAGTAGCTGCCCAGGTATTGATCCACGCGCCCGAAGCTGATTCCGTGCTGCTGGGCATCGAGGCACAGGGCGGTCTGGTACAGGAACATGCACTGGATTGCGTCATGAAAAGTGCGGCAGGGATTCTCCGGAATCCAATTCAGGCAATCGGCCATGTCGAGCAGCTCTTTTTTCCGCAAAGGATCCGCTTCTGCAAAAGCCATTCGTTTGCACTCTTTGGCGTATCTCTTGGATAAGGTGATTATGCCGTCGCAAACGATGGCAACCGAGCGGTAGAAGTTGTATCTGGATACACTATCGCCAAACATGACGCCTTCCAGCTCGTTCATTTTTGCCTGTGCTTCCGCCTTAATGGCGGCGAAGCCTTTGCGCATTGCCTTCTCGAAATTCGCGACAAAATGCCCGACAGGCGACATGCAGCTGTCTTTTGTGCCGAAGTAGGTCACGCCGCTGCCTGCGGCACTGAAATATCCGGGAGGAATATATTCATCCACCTTTGCGCTCAGGCACTCCTTGCGCCAGAAATCGCCTGTGCTCAAGATATACTCGGCATCTTTTTCGTCGATGTCGTAAGGATCCGTATCCCTCAGGGGAATTGTGCCGGCCTTGAGTTCGTCCAAGAACCAGCCGAAGGATGTCTCCGGGTAAAGCGCGCACGCACGGTATGAAGAGGCTTGCCAGCCAACAATCACCTCATCCTTACTGATCAAGACGGGAATCTTTTCACAAATGTTCTGAAAATTTTTGGCCCTTTTCAGAATGCCCTGCAGCTGGGGGTTTTCCTTGTAAAACTCCGTTACGATTTTGTATCGGGCAATACAGATGCGCGGTCTTGTGGCGCGGTATTTTTCCCGGATTCTTGCAACGCGGTCGGTAACAGGGCTCAATGTGTACATGATTCCTCCCGAATGGTCTGCATCAAAAAAAGCCGCGACGCGCAGGGAGCGGTTGACGGCCGTTCGCTAAATCTGCGGCTGTACTGCCGGCGTGGATGAGAAGCATGAATTACCTTTTGCTCGGTTAATCTGTCCGAACCTGCATTTTACAGTGGCCGGGCTGGGGGAACAATAACTTGCACAAAAGTCGAAAGCTCAATGGGGACGCCTCCCTGGTGGCATGGCTATATCAGTTATAGGGAAAGCTAAACTTCGAAAAGGGGAGCATCCCCGCTTTCATAAAAATGTAAACCTTTGCCGGCAAGAATCGTCCAATATGTTCAGAAAAGGAAATTGCGGATTCCGGATGAACAGGACCAAAGTGGTCGATGCGGAAATGGAAACGGGCCCGATCGAGCCGGATGACTTCGACGGGATCGTTTTGGATCATCAAAAGCAAGTTTACCGGACGTTGCTGTTTCTGGTGCGAGACAGGGATGAAGCGGAGATCCTGACGCAGGAGTGTTTCCTGCGGGCGTTCAAAATGCGCAGCAGCTTTCGCGGAGGGGCCAGCTTGGCCACATGGCTCATCCGAATCGCGATCAACCTGGCGTATGACCATAACAAGAGCCGGCGCTGGGCCTTTTGGCGCAGGCTGACGCGCACGGAGCGAATCGATACCATCCCATTGCTCGATATTCGGCGCTCGCCGGAGCAGGTCTTGATAAATAGCGAATTGGTGGACGCCATCCAGTCCGCTGTGAACCAACTTTCCCGGCAGCAGAAAACCGTATTTCTGTTGCGCTTTGTCGAAGACATGCCCTTAGAAGCAATTGCCGAGACAATGGACCTGAATCTTGGAACGGTCAAGAGTCACTTGCACCGTGCAATCGAGGC
>JBEKKY010000204.1:0-6769 GCA_050010475.1 Acidobacteriota bacterium
CAGAGGCTCTTCGTATCTTTTGCCATCGTATTAATCTGGATTCCGCGGATCAATATTTCCCAGGACTTGTTCAGCGTCGTTTATTCCAGGGCGAGGAGGAGCCGCTATGACAATCCTCGATATCCTAAATCAGCAATTCAGTGCTCAGGTTTCGCTCTACGAAAAACGGCCGGGTGTCCAGCAGCTCTATGCGCCATTGTTCCACGAAGACGGCGATATGATAGATATCTACCTCGACATAGCCCGCGACTTCGAAGCAAACGGGAAAAAGCCCATCCGTATCAGCGATCATGGGATGACAATAATGCGGCTTTCCTATTCATTCGAAATTGATACCCCTAACAAGGAGCGCATCTTCCATCGCATTCTTGCTGAAAACGGCGTTCAGGAGGAAAACGGAGCGATCATTCTTGATGCACCCGTTGAATCTCTCTATCCGGCCATACTTCAGTTTGCGCAAGCGGTTTCCAAAGCCTGCAACATGCGTTTATTCAAGAGAGAAGTGCTGGTCAGCTTGTTCGATGAAATGTTGGCCGAATTTATCACGGAGAATCTGTCGCGTTATAACCCACAATCGCAGGTCTATCCGATACCGGAGCGCGATGATCTTGAGGTGGATTGGGAATTCAAACCTAATGGCGTGCCTTTATACTTGTTCGGCGTAAAGGATTCCGCAAAAGCCCGCTTGACCACCATCAGCTGCTTGGAATTCCAGCGCGCAAAACTGAGTTACAAGGGCATAGCGGTTCATGAGGACTTCAACAAGCTTGGTCGAAAGGATGTAACTCGCCTCACAAGCGCCTGCGACAAGCAGTTCACAAATCTTGACGACTTCAAACAAAACGCCATTCAATATCTCAAGCGGGAAATCCATGCTTAGGTGGACCGGACCATTGATGAAAAAGGGAAGGAATATTCTCTGGACCCGATTCCTTTGAAAAATGCGATGTCTGCTGAAGGCAATGCGGAAGCGGCCGTCGCGCTCAGCTTGCCGTTCAAGGACGTACCTCCGGGCAAGTATCGGCTGATTATTGAAGCGAGTGAGGCGGCATCCGCGGAAACCACAATGCTTGAAACGGATCTTGAACTAACATCTCCGACTTCCCGCTGAATACCGGCCGGGAGCGCCGGCGTCTCGCCGGCTCTTTTGTGATTTTGCCACGCTGCAAAAGAGCCGCCGGGACGGCGGCGCTCCCGACCAAAAAACCACTACGAAAATTGGGGCAGCGGACACTCGTGTTATGGTAGTATCCGCTCGATTCTGAACACTTCTGCAAGGAGACCTTTTATATGAGGATTTGTTCATTAAGGAAAACTGCACTCATCGCCTGTGCAGCGCTGATAATTTCGACATGGGCGCTCGTCGCCGCCGAGACAAAAAAAGAAATACCGGAATACATCGGTTCCCAGGCCTGTCTCGGCTGCCACTCGGAAAAGTTCAGCCAGTGGAAGCCGTCCAATCATGCCAATATGATCGTGCCGATCATCAATTCGACCAACCTGCCGCTGGACATCTCCAAAGCCCCGGCAAATCTGCAGCCGGAGCTACGGAAGGCTGCCTACATGGTCGCAAATTCCATGTTTCTTGCGCGTGATCCGGTCACCGAGCACTACAAAACGTTGGGCGTAACGTACGACAGGGTCAAAAAGGTTTATATGCCTTCCAACTTCAGCCTGGACTGGTCCATACAATGCGCCGGGTGTCATACGACGAACATGAACACACCAAACCTCACGTGGGGGGAAGCCGGCATCGGCTGCGAAGCTTGTCACGGCCCCGGCCGGGATCATGCATTAGGCAAAGGAGATATCAGCAAGATCGTTTCGAGCAGGGACGCGGATATCTGCGGACAATGTCACGGCGGCAATGATGTACAGACAGGCGGCAAGCTGATGTCGGACGGAACGAAATGGGTGGTCGGATTCCGGCCCGGGATGAAGCTTTCCGAGGTCAAGGGAATTCAGTTGACCCCCGTCGATCAGGCCAAGACTCCGCCCGATCCCAATGTCACCGTCAACCATCTGCGGAACTATAATATGTGGGCAGCATCCCCTCACAGCAAAGCTCTCAGCCTGATCGTCAATAACGAGCGCGCTTCGGCTGACTGCTATGGATGCCACTCCGCAGAGGGCTTTGCAGCCAAGCTTCTGGGAAAGAAAGTCGATGTTTCCAGGAAGGCGACTTTCAACACAGTATCATGCGTCGTGTGCCACGATCCGCACGATAGTGAGAATTCGCGCCAACTGGTCATGGCCCCTGAAAAGCTCTGCGTTTCCTGTCATAGCCAGGAAGCCACATTGAAGGGAACCGGAGCAAAAGGGATCGAGGAAACCAAAGGCGTCCATTCAAGTCTCACTTGCGTGCAGTGCCATATGACGGAGGCAAATCATCTGATGAAAGTGATCAGGCCCGACGCTCCCGATCTGGCCGAGAGACGCGCGGATACCTGCACATCCTGTCACAAGAACAGCAGCAAAAAAGAACAGGCTGCCCGGCTGCAGGAATGGCAGGCATCGTATACGAAGAGGATGGATGCCCTTCAGGCTGACCTGAAAAATATCAGTGCAGCCGTGAAAGACAAACCTGATCTCCTGACCGGCGATTTGAAAGGCAAACTTAGTTCTGCCGGAAGGAACCTTGGGACGCTCGCAAGGGATGGGTCCCGCGGCGCTCATAATTTTGAGTATGCAATGAAGGTCATGGACCAGGCCGGAAACGATCTCGAAGCAGTCAAAGCGGTTGTTAAGTAAAGCTATAAAAAACGCCACGGATTCCACAGATTACACGGATTTTAGAATCTGTGTAATCTGTGGAATCCGTGGCGTTTTTCAGGAGAGTTGAATTGAACGGCTTAAGTTGGATTCCCGGTTCTATGGTGGTCTGCGATCTCGGCGGGATTGTGCTCGAGATGAATCAAAGGGCGGCGGAAACGTATCAGAGATATGGCGGAATGGAGCTGGTGGGGAAAAGCCTGATTGACTGTCACCCGGAACCGGCGCGCAGCAAACTTTTAAAGCTCCTGGAAACGGGCGAGTGCAATATTTATACAATTGAAAGAAACGGGACCAAGAAGTTGATTTATCAGACGCCATGGTATCAGAACGGCTTGCGACGTGGCATGATCGAGCTGGCGCTCGAAATCCCCTTTGACATGCCTCATTTTGTAAGAAAATAGCAATCCCCACCTATCGAATGCTTGCATCCTGCCTCCCGTATCCTGCATTCTGTATCTTTACAACAGATCTGAATACCGGGAGTAACACATCATGGCTGAAGCCTCTAATTCAAATTTCATCAGCGAAGCGGTCCGCGCCGACCTGGCCTCGGGGCGATTCTCGAAGGTCATTACACGCTTCCCGCCGGAACCGAATGGATATCTGCATATCGGCCACGCCAAAGCGATCTCAATCAGTTATGGCATCACGCAAGAGTTCGGCGGACTCTTCAACCTGAGATTCGACGACACAAATCCGACAAAAGAAGAACAGGAGTATATCGACGCCATTCAGGAAAGCGTGCGCTGGCTCGGTTTCGACTGGGGGACACGCCTCTATTTCGCCTCCAACTATTTCGAGCAGATGTACCAATGGGCCAAACAGCTGGTCAAGGCGGGCAAAGCCTACGTGGACGACCAGACTCCGGAACAGATCCGTACCAATCGCGGCACACTCACGGAACCAGGAACGCCAAGCCCCTTCCGCGATCGCAGCGCCGAGGAAAACCTTGATTTGTTCGAGCGCATGGCGGCCGGTGAGTTTCCGGATGGCTCCCGCGTGCTGCGCGCCAAAATCGATATGGCGTCTCCCAACATGAACATGCGCGATCCCGTCATGTACCGCATCCTGGCCGCTCCTCACCCTCGCACCGGAAACCGCTGGAAGATTTATCCGATGTATGACTGGGCACATGGCCTGGAGGATTCGATTGAGGGGATCAGTCACTCGCTGTGTTCTCTCGAATTCGCAGATCATCGGCCGCTGTATGATTGGTTCCTGGAGCAGCTTGGGATTCATCACCCGCAGCAACTTGAATTTGGCCGCGTGGCGCTGAATTACACGGTCATGAGCAAACGCAAGCTGCTGCAGCTGGTCGAGGAAAATATTGTAAGCGGCTGGAACGATCCCCGGCTGGCGACGCTTGCGGGCCTGCGGCGCCGCGGCTACACGCCGGAAGCGATCCGCGAATTCTGCTACCGCATCGGCGTCAACCGAACCAACAGCATCGTGGATTATGCCTTGCTGGAACACTGCCTGCGTGAAGACCTCAACAAGCGAGCCACCCGGACCATGGCCGTGTTGCGGCCGCTCAAAATCGTGCTGACAAACTATCCGGCAGGGCAGATGGAGGAAGTGAATGCCGATATCAACCCGGAAGACCCGTCGGCGGGCAAAAGGAAAGTCCCCTTCCAACGCGAACTCTGGATCGAACAGGAGGATTTCAGAGAGGACCCGCCCCGCAAGTTTTATCGGCTCGCGCCCGGGCGCGAAATCCGATTGAAATACGCATATTACATAACCTGCAGGGAAGTCATTAAGGATCCAAACACAGGCGAAATAACAGAGCTTCGTTGCACCTATGATCCGGAGACGAAGGGAGGCTGGTCGAAGGACGGCAGAAAGGTCAAAGGAACTTCGCACTGGGTTTCAACAGCTCATGCCGCTCCGGCGGAATTCCGCCTGTACGACCGCCTGTTTACGAAACCGGATCCGGATGAAGGAGAGGGGTTCCTCTCCAACTTGAACCCGCATTCACTTGAAAAGCTCCCAGGATATATCGAAGCGGGGTTGGCGGGGGCGCCGGCAGGAAGCCTCTATCAGTTTGAACGGCAGGGATATTTTTGTGTGGACCCGGATTCCAGCAGATCCGGAATGGTTTTTAACCGCAGCGTTTCCCTTAAAGACTCCTGGGCAAAGACCGGCGCATAGTCAAAAAAGCAAAAACGCCACGGATTCCACGAATTTCACTGATTTTTAAATCCGTGTAATCCGTGGCGTTTTGATAACGACTTCGGAATAGAGGGATTTTGTGTGGCTTTTCCGCTTCGAAGTTATCTATAGTTCCGCGATTGTTCATCCGATAAGTAAACGGGATGGATGTCTTGAAAGAAGAATCGTTCATGAGCGACCTTGAGGCTGTCCTGCCTCAAGAAAATAACCCAACGGTTCCGGACGAAGTCAATCCGGAAGCGGCAATGCCTTCCTGTGTTCACTTCCTCAGGCAGGGAACAAGTGAAGAATTGCTTGTTGCTGCGGTTGAACCCACCCCGGATGATCCCGGCGGATTTGCAATCAGTGACATCAAGGACTGGATCCGCGAACAAGGCTGCGGGAATTGGCTGATCCACGAAGACGCAGTGCTTCAACTCGCTCGTGAGATTCGAAGATTAAAAACACGCAAAGAATATATCCTTGCAGAGCGGAAAGACTTTCACATAGAGATACAAGTGCCGCAGGACCGTCTGAAGGCCTGGATCCGCGTATCCCCCGCATTCGGAGGCATGGCTCTGACAGAGCCTTCGCTCAGGCAGGCGTTAGCCGATCGGCATGTTTCTTTCGGCATCAATGAAGAAATACTCCAGCAGATCCTAAGCGAGGGGAGTTGCGAGAGGATTCAGATCGCGGAAGGAATTGCTCCTGTCCAGGGGGAACCCGCAAAATTTGAACAGTTGGTACAGGAATCCGAACAAAAAGGCGTCCCCCAGGAACGAGCAAATGGAACGGTCGACTACAAAGACCTGGGACTCTTCGTATCCGTCGAGGTAGGAACTCCGTTATTAAAGCGTATTCCCCCTGCCGAAGGCATTCCGGGCACCGGCGTTGACGGAAACCCGGTTCCCGCCCCCGTTGGTGCGGATCGGGCTATAATTCCGGAATCCGGCACGGCAATCTCAAAAGATGATCCGGATATAATCGTCGCCACCAAAGTCGGGAAACCCTCTTACCTCGAAAACTCCGTTCGGGTGGATCCAAATCTCGAAATTGATTCCGTAGATCCTTCGACCGGAAATGTCATTTTTGAGGGCAACATCGTCATCCGTGGTCCCGTCGAATCGGGATTTACCGTCAAAGCCGGCCAGGACCTTTCAATTCTCGACACGGTGGAAGGAGCCGACCTGATCGCAGGCAACAACATTTTTCTTCTCACCGGAGTATATGGGAAGAGCAAATCCAATATTACGGCCGGCGGCAATATTGAAGCGCGATTCCTCAGCGACTGCACGGTTCGGTGCGGCGGCAACCTCGAGGTCCTAGATCTCATTGCGCACTGCAATGTGGAATGTGAAGGATCCGCGCTGATTGGAAAGCATGGTGGAAAAGGTCAATTATTCGGAGGAAAGCTGCTCGCGCTTGGAGGAGTACAGGCGCAGATTCTGGGATCAAACTCCGAGGCGACGACTGTGGTGGAGGTAGCCGCACCCAGGAATCTTCTCCTCCAAAAGACCAAGACGGATCAGGCCGTAAACTCGGCCAAAGCCGATTTCGAGTCTACGGAAAAGGAACTCCTGGAAATCGAAGATTTCGAAAACGAGGGATCAAAAGCCAGTCATCTCAGCTCAAAGCTTTCGGTTCTCTCCCGGAAGCTGGCCGAGCTGAAAAAAGAGCAGACCAAGATTCAGGAAAAGCTGTCCAAACTGATTAGGGCAAGGATTAAATCGGGCGGGCAGAAGCCGGCAATCGGGCATTTGCTGCACCAGGGAGAAACCGGGACGCACAGGTTCTGCCCGAAAGTCACCAGAATATCGTTGAACGTTTTCCAGTGCCTTCTTGG
>JBEKKY010000205.1:0-6620 GCA_050010475.1 Acidobacteriota bacterium
CGTAGTGCGCCAACACGCCTGAGAGATAAATGATGCTGTCTTCGATTTGTCCCCTTACGAGGCGTGCCGCATCAGTGTCTTCCTTGGATTCGCGCCAGTCGCGGAAGTTCGAGATCAGCTTGGCCACCGTTTCCGCAACAGCGTACGGCGCCGTCCCAACATCGCTGACGAATTTATCGCCGCCTGGCAGGCCCTGGCGATTTCCGGCAGCCAACGGGTCGTAATGAACAATGCCCTTCTTGACCGAAAGAACCACCAAGTCATAGCGCGAGTTGGGAAGCGGATCAGTGCCCCAGGCTTCCAGATCAAAATAATGATCCGGCGCGCTCACCTGATATAGCGCTTGTGAAGAGGAGGTCCGCCAGCGATCGGGCTCCGAGCTGAGATAGGCCAACCGTTCTATGGAATTGAGGAAGAATGCCGGCATATTTTGGGGCAACCTGCGAGCTGCAGTGCGCGCACACATAGCGTGACCCTTTTCTCCCCAGGCGTCTGCTCTGACAGGAATGAGAGCAATACACACAACCGCGATCGGCAGAATAATGCCGTGCCTTATCCTCATGGAATCCTGACTTCCGGGAAATAGGGGAGGTCCGTCACCGCTGGGAGTTGATAGCAAGCATCATCCAACGGGTGTTCTTTGAAAAGGCGATCTAAATATCCAAGGCTTCGCAAAACTGAGATAATGCGATCTTCAGAACCCCAATCGCTCCACAACACTCCTTCCATTGGAACCACGGACAATTGTTGGCGTGAGTACAAATCGAGACGTTCAAGCAGGTCCCTTGAAAAATTCAGAGGCGTCATTTCTTTGTAAACCTTTTCAACGGTTAATAACTCATGGCAAGTGCCCAGGGACTGAGAAATCTGTTGAAATGAGCGATAGAGTTTTGGCGCTAATAGGTTAACCAGATGCAGCAAAATCTCCGGTTTGAACACCATCACCATTGTGTTCCATAATCCACCCGATGACATGATCTGCGCGGCAATTCGGGGCTCCGGCTTCTCAACAAATGCTTTCACGCCCCGGACCGGTGACCCTAGGTCCGGATCTTGATGCTCCGGAAGGATATAGCCGTACTCCTGCTCCGGATCGGCAGCCCTCACTCCCAGAAACACGACTTTGGTAGGCCATTTTTCCACCACCTCAAATGCCTGCCTTACGCAGGCCGTGAAATGGTCTTCCTGCAAAACAAAATGGTCGGAAGGAAAAATCCCGACGGTGGAATTTGGAAAGTGTTTTAGGAGGTGCATTAGAGGAAGAAGGAGTCCAGGCCCGGTTTCCCTATTGATTGGCTGTAATATCACCGTGTGAGGAGGCCTGTCGCTTATCTGCCTTTGAACCTCGATATAGTCAAGATGATCGCGAGCCACGACGACAAAAAGATGTTCTGGAGAAATCAACTGCTCGGCCCGGTTGAATGTGTGTTCCAGCATCGACCGGGTACCAATAAAATTTACATACTGCTTGGGAAGATCTGCTCCCAGCACCCGGCGAATAAAGGGTCGGATGCGTTTGCCCTCTCCACCGGCCAAGACGATCCCGCAGCGGAGCGGTTGCTGAACTTCAAATGCCATAGATTAAATCCTTTCACATGCGTGGCAGTGATTGACCTCCGAAAACTCCATCAGGTCCTTTCCAAAGTGAGTATTGTTGCAGACGATTGTTATATCCAGGTAAAGGGATCGTGAAATTTCAGCAAGGGTCGCGCATTTGGGAGATGTAGTGCGGGGTGACAGGCAAATTTTGGCATAAACCTGATGGGGTGCCGATAAGATTGGAAGCCTGAAAACAGGACCGAGCAAAAAGTACGAGCATCATCGTTATTTACTTCATAAGCAGAAACTAAAACCTCATGCCGCCTTTTATGGCAAGTATTTCATGTTCGGGTATCTTAGTGTCTTCCTGGTGACTTTTGCATTGTCGACGTTTCCTCTGCTGAAACCCAATAATTAACAACTCGAAAACCCTGGGACTTCGCCGGAGTCAGGGGAGATTTCACATTTACGGCAAGCGCGTTTATCAGGAGTTACCGTTCCGGTGAGGAACGGATGTGCGACTGAACGAGAGGAAGAGGGCGGCTGCAGCGACACAGAGCCAGCCGAAGAGATTGCCGATACTGGTGTAGAGGGTGGGCAGGGGGTTGCCAACAATTGCTTTTGCGAGGAGCGAACTGCCGGGCATGGCGCTGCTCGGACGTTCCGCCAAGATCCGGCCATAGGCATCACTGACCGTGAGCAAACCTTCGCGGGAGGAGCGGACGACGGTATAGCCATTTTCAATGCCGCGCACGACGGTGGTGCGAGCCTCTATCCAAGCATCCAAATAATCAAAGTCCCAGGCAGGCACGAGCATGACGGCCGCGTGTCGCTGTCCGTAAACGCGGCCGAGCGCGGCGAAATGCATGTCTTTACAGATGGCGAGGCCGTAGGCGTGTCCGTCGATTGTGTATACGGAGTAGTCCGTTCCGATAGAATATCGGTCGCGGCGTTCGGGCGGAGCCATGTGATGCTTTTGATAGCTGGAGGCGATCGTGCCTTGAGGCGTGAAGAGCCATGCCCAATTTACGGGGCTTTTCCCATCATCGATTCCGACGCCGACTTCCAGCCAGACGCGGTTTTGCAGGGCCACGGCGCTGAAATGTTGTTGCCAATGCGGAGCCAGGGCCGGGGTGACGAGCGCGACTTTTTCAGGGAGAACGATGACTTCAGCTCCTCGGGAAGCTAGCGAGGCGACGAGTTGGTCATAATGCTGAAGGATATCCGAGGCATAAGATGCGGATGCTTTAAGCCCGATTGGGTCATCAATGGAAACAAGTCCGAAAGTGGTTTCCACGCCATTGGCAGGGCTCTGCAAGCGGAGGAGACCGTAGCTGAGGGAGATGACGATCAGTAGTGCTGTTAGCGCATAGGCCGTCCAACCATGGCGAAGAGCGCGCCCATAGGCGATTGCCAGGGCCAGCGCAGCAGGAACGAGTGCAATCAAAAACAACAATCCGGAAGTGCCAAGCAGAGAAGTGATCTGGAGGATTGGCAGACGATCCGCTTGCGAATAGGCCAGGCTGGCCCAATTGCCATCTGGGAGCAGGGCAGCCATTAATGTGTCCGCAGCCACGCAGAGAACAGGATAGACGAACACGGTCCACCAAGACTTGTAGCGCACGACCAAGCGGCGTGTGGCGATGATGAGGAATCCCCAAAGCAGGGTTTGCGCGGCAATGACTGTGATGACGGCTGGCAGTGGCATGACCAGGAGGAAGTAGCGGAAGTTGCAGCTGGTTCCTATAATTGCAGCGAGAATGACGAGCCAGCGTGCTTTGTGCGGACTACAACCGAAAGCAATGAGGAGCAGCGGCACAGGAGCGACCCAGACCAGCCACCAGATGGGATGCAGGCCTACGACGAAACGCAGAAGAATCCCGGTGGCCACGGCGGCAGCGATTTGGAATAGGAGGAGTTTATGCCGATATTTCATTCAAGAGTTTTATAACCCAGATGGAAGTAAAGTGTCCATGAAAGGATTTGGTGGGGAGAATTGGAAGGTAAGAACCCTGTTGCACGTTTGGAGCGACCCTTTGTACTCACCAGCTCCCGATTAGTCAACTTGACCATACCTTTTTGCGGGCAAAACCAATTTCGAATAGATGCCGCCATCCACGATACCTCCGTTTTCTTGTCTTCATATTTATACCGGCAGTGATATAAAATTATTATATCGGCTTCGATGCAAGGTCAGCGATAAATATCGTCACAGATTGCTATGAAAATCATCAAGGCAACCCGCAAGTATGAAGCCTGGCTTTCAAAACATTGCCCGCTCTTGAAGCACGATGTTTCGTTGAAACACCAACGAATGACCGAAGATCTGTTTTGTTTCCTGCGAGCGACCTTTTATCGATGGCTGCAATTATGGGAAAAATTTTGTCCGGAGTTGGCGGATGCACCAAGAGTTCTGGCCGTGGGCGATCTGCACGTTGAAAACTTTGGTACCTGGCGCGACATAGAGGGACGGTTGGTATGGGGAATTAATGACTTCGACGAGGTTTATGAGATGCCCTACACGATCGACCTGGTTCGGCTCGCGGTCAGCGCTCATTTGGCGGTCGCCGCCGGGCAATTGGCTTTAAAACATGACCAGACTTGCGACGCGATCCTCGAAGGCTATTGCAGTAGCCTTGCCGCGGGCGGGGAAGCGTTTGTCCTGGAAGAAAAACATGAATGGCTTCGTCGTCTGGCGGTGAATGAACTGCGCGATCCGGTTCACTTCTGGGGAAAAATGGATAATTTGCTTCCGTTGAGGCAGCAGGTTTCCCGGAGTGCACGGAAGGCTCTCGCAAGCTTGATGCCCGAACCGGGATTGACATTCGAAATACGGCATCGGATTGCAGGTTTGGGGAGCCTGGGCCGCGAACGCTATGTCGCTCTGGCGAATTGGCACAGGGGCCGAGTAGCCCGCGAGGCAAAGGCTCTGGCTCCTTCCGCTTGCGTTTGGGCAAAAAGCGGAAAGGGTTCAAAGCGCATTCTCTATGGGAGGATTCTGCGTTCGGCAGTACGATGCCGGGATCCCTTTGTAGATTTGAGGGGGCGCTGGGTTGTCAGGCGTCTTGCCCCGCACTGCTCTCGAATAGAGCTTGCATCACTACCTAAGGAGCGAGACGAAATCAAACTGCTGCATGCAATGGGGTGGGAGGCTGCCAATGTGCACCTTGGAACTCCGCGCTTAATCAAGACTGTCCGGCGTAGCCTGGAAAAACTTCCGGCTAAATGGCTTCATGAATCAGCCCGGACAATGATGAAGGCAACGACTGCGGACTGGGAAGAATGGAAGCAATCCACTAACTGGTCCGATCGCCTGTAGGTTTTGTCCGGGCAAAGAAGCTATCCCAATCGGCAAATGCTTCAGGCAGCGACAATCGCTGGCGCCAAATGGCAGAGGAACGAGCTCTGCAGGAGACATTTCGTGAGCACGAAAGATTCTGCAATTCTTGACACACAAAAATTTTTCAGTAACACTCCAGCCTATACAAATCTCATTCTTACGGAGCTTCGGAGTTCCTGATGCCTCGGATCGTGGGAATTATTCAGACTAAAGGAGGTGCCGGCCGTTCCACTCTTGCGACCAACCTGGCTGCCCATTTTTCCTTGAAGGAGCCGACGATCCTTTTCGACTGTGATCTGCCGCAAGGAACAAGCTCTTCTTGGTATGCGCTGCGCCAAGCGGAACTCCCCTCGAAAAACCTCCTCTTCGCCACAGCACACAACCATTTAGAACTCATTCAAAGGGCGAAAGAGCACACAGCTGATTCCAGTTATCTGATCATTGACGGTCCGCCGCGACTTGCGGAGATGACTCGAGCGATCATGATTCTCAGTGATCTCTGCCTCATCCCGCTCGGCGCGAGCGCTGCGGAAATCTGGTCGACGACCGATTTGTTACGGACCCTGGAAGAAGCCAGGAACTATAAGCCTGACGTCGATGCGCGTCTGGTGTGGACTCGCTTTCGTGCACAAACAAGGGAAGCGCAGGAATTGAAAGACGCCGTGCAGAAGGGATTGAAATTCAGGGATCTTCAGTCTCGGCTTGGCTATCGCGTTGCCTTCAGCGAAGCGCTTGCCAGAGGGCAGAGTGTTGAGGAAGGCAATGACCCTAATGCGCGTACCGAGATGCTTGAGCTGGCCGAGGAGATTGGGAGAATCCTTGCGGAGAAGAAACGATGAAAAAACAAAGAAAAAGCGCAACCATCCTGAAACCGGTGATCGATGAGGAAGCTGTGCTCCTGTTTGCTTCAGAGGGTTCGGGGCCGGCGTCGGAACTCTCGACGGATAGGGCGCCCAAAGCAGAATCGATTCAGCCCGAGATTAAAAAAAGTTCACACAATAGGGTCGAAAAGGATATGCGGCAGATCTCGCTGGTAATCAGCAAAAGTCTTTACGATAGGATTGCGAAGGAAGCAGCCCGCAAAAATAGAACGGTTGAAGAGCATCTCAAAAAGCACCTCACTAAACGATTCCAAAAGTAACTTGCCGTTTTTTCAGCATGCTCTTGCTGGTGTCTCCCGTCTGTATTTACATATCCTTAATCAAATCTTGTTGAACAGATCACCAAACGGCCAAGAAAATTCTGGTATATATCCTTCATCTCACTTCGTGGGGGTGGAGAACCCTTTATCTCCACCCCCTGGCTATCATCCCTAAAAAGAGTTCAGTCAACTTTTTTAAACGCACCGGCGCTTATGCAGGGAATTCATCAAATCTCTATCGGGAATTCATTACAGATTAGAACCAGCAATCTATATTCATTGCAGCGGATCGGGCTACGAGGATGATTGCATGACCGGAATCAGCAGCTCGCATTCTTGGATGTTATCGCGCCATTGAGACCAAAACACCAGCTTCAGGAGACGCCTGGTTCCAAAAGAAAACACGCCCAACTGCGGCCAGGAACCTTCTGCTCCGATCCATTCCTCGCAGAAATATCCGAGATCTTCTAATATCTGTTGCGCGGCTCCTTCAAATCCTTCGGGACCTCGCCGTGCTATTTTCAGCTGGATCCAATGGGAAGGATAGATCCCAAAAAACTTTTCCAAGTCCCGCATCTGCTTTCTCTGGCGGATTGCAAC
>JBEKKY010000206.1:0-6593 GCA_050010475.1 Acidobacteriota bacterium
AATACACCTTAATCCGCTTCTTCCCGGCGCCTATTGCGGCCGTGGCATTGCCCGGGAAGCCAAAGGCGATCGTGAAGGCGCAATCGACGACTACACGAAGGCGATTGAGATTGACCCGGCCTTTTCCGACGCACGTATGCATCTTGCCGAAGTGTTGAAGGCTAAAGCGGGCCATTTCCCAACTGCCGGAATCCAAAGCGCTGCCGCACGGAATTAATTTCCGGGCCACAATGCCTGGACGATCTCAAACTCTGCTGCGGCGGGTGAGACGCGCCGTTTTTCATGCCTTAAACTATTCGATATCAATCCAGGGCTTTGACCACTCCGCGACCTCCGCTTGGGGCCGTGTTATGCTGCGTTTTCAGCGTTCGAGGCAGCCGATGCCTCCAAAGCCAACTTGCCGTAAGAGTCCGTTTGGTGCAATCGTCCTGCAAGGCGATCCTTTGCCGAATTTTCATCAAACAATAATTTCGTTCTAATTCCATTTTCACAATCATTCCTTAGCATGACGCCCGAACAGGGTTGAGTTTTCTGTCCACAGAGTCTCGTATTTAGGGTCGATAGAAAACGACAGCCGTTGAGTGTTCTTTACGGCGTTTCAACTGAGAATTTCAACCGCCAATGAACAAATCGAGGAGGATTTGTATGCGTCACCTCATTGCAGCCATCATGCTCTTCCTGCCCATATCGCAGTTAGCGGCTCAGACCGATCGGGCAACACTGACAGGAGTTGTGATGGACCCAAGCCACAGTGTTATTCCCGGCGCCAAGGTTACGCTGGAGATGTCGGGAACAGGGATTGATTATGTTACAGCAACCAATGCCGCGGGCGTTTATTCCTTCAGCGGCTTGCTTGTAGGCCAGTACACGGCATCGATCGCCGCCTCCGGTTTCGAAGCCCAGCAGATTCAAACCTTCACGCTCGAAGTGGGCGAGACGCGCACACTGAATGTGAACCTAAAGCTGGGGACGGTCAGTTCCGAGGTCACGGTAGTGGATGCAGCGTCCGACCTGGACCAGACCACCGCGGAAATTGGCGGGATTATTCACGGCAAGCAGACGGAGGCCCTTCCGGTGAACGGCAGGTATTGGGCAAGTCTGATGGCTCTAATCCCTGGTGCCATCAGTTCCGGAACCGGTACCCAGGATGCGATCCGCTTTTCCGGCCTATCGCAGGAGGACAACAATTTCCGCTTTGACGGCGTTGACGCCACGGGGCTCAACCATCAATTCGTGAAACAACCTGCACGTTTGCAATTTCCTATGGAGTCTATTGCCGAGTTCAAGGGGAGCAGTGCCGTTTATGCTGCGGATGTTGGGGGCTCGGCCGGGGGGCAGATCAGTATGGTGTCCAAGACCGGCACCAACAATTTCCACGGCTCTCTTTATGAGTACTTTCGCAACGACGTTTTTGATTCAAGGCAATTCCTGGCACCCAGCGTCGCCCCTCTCCGTTTAAACAATTTCGGCGCCAGTTTCAGCGGACCGGTCATCAAAGACAAGCTGTTCTTTTTTGTCAACTACGAGGCTGTCCGGCAGATGTTCTACCAGCAGCTCAGCGGATATGTGCCCACCGATACTTACCGGGCGCAGGTGGCGCAGAAGTCCCCCGCGCTTGCTCCGCTTATCAATGAATATCCGGAGGGAAGCATCCCGACTAGCGACCCCAATGCGCTGCTCTGGGAGAGCTTGGGCAGGAACCCGACCAACGAAGATGCAGGCCTGTTCCGCGTAGATTACGCGATCAGCAATAAAACTGCTCTTTCCGTTCGTTTCAACACCAATATGTATCGGATGACCTCGGCGGCGCTGGCGGAAAATACAATCACAACCATGTCAACTCCCAACGCCGTCATCGACCTGCAACATCATTTCACGCCCACCATTTTGAACGATGTGAAACTTGGATTTAACCGTGACGCCTATCAAGACGTCGGCGACGGTCAAACGCCGTACTCGGTCACGATTACCGGATTCGCCAGCTATGCGCTGGGTGATCATTCGGCCCGCATCGACAATTCCTACAGCTTCATCGACGATGCCACAATCTATCGGGGGCGCCACACCTTCAAATTCGGCATCGACATTCGCGCCATGCAGGAGAACAAAACGCATCCCCTTGCATTACAAAGTTTGAGCTACCTCAGCGAGAAGAACTTCATCAGCAACATACTGGATTCCTATTCCTACTCGGCGCCCGGAATCGAAACCCAGGCCCGCAAGACCCCGATCCTCAGCTATGTGATGGACGAATTCAAATTACGGCCGAACCTTACATTGAATGCGGGGCTGCGGTACGAATATTTCGGCGTCGATCGTGATGCGCATAATGTCGGCCTGGTATTCGATCTTTTCACGTGCGGGCTGCAATACTGTCCGCCCGGCACTTCCTTTTATAACCCGAACCGGCTGGATTTCTCCCCAAGGCTCGGGATCGCCTGGGCGCCTCGGATATTCCACGGAAAAACAGTAATTCGGACGGGCTACGGCATGTATTACGACGATGGGCAATTCGGAGGATTGTATGCGGCGTCAACCAATATCGGCATGAACTTCAGCCTGACGCAGAAGAACACGCCGGGATTGTCGTATCCGATGACCCCGTACCTGGGTGCGGCCGCCTACAATATCAGCTATTCGGCCAAGGACCGGAATCGCAAGGATACTAATGTCAATGAGTGGAGCCTCTCGATCCAGCAGGAGCTTGCCCGCGAAACCGTCCTCCAGGTGACCTATCTCGGCTCAAAGGGAACGCATCTCTTCCGAAAGGGACTGCTGCTCAACCTCATCGATCCGTCTACAGGCAAGCGTCCTTACGCCAGCCTGACAAACTCGACGATCGGCTGGACCACTGATGATGCGAACAGCAACCTCAATGCCCTGCAGGTGGGGTTGCAGCGCAATCTCTCGACCGGACTCCTCATTTCAGCCAATTATCAGTGGTCGCACGGGCTCAGCGACGGCTCCAGTGGCGGCGGCGAATCCGATACCCCGGAGAATATGAACTGCCGGAAATGTGAGTATGCGGACTCGGACTTTGATATCCGCCACAACTTCACGACGAGCGCTGTCTGGACACTGCCGGTTGGCAGAGGTCATCGTCTGCTGGAGAATGCATCGTCATTTGTAAATACTCTACTGGGAGGATGGCAGTTCAGCGGAATCGGCTTAGCGCGAACCGGTTTGCCGGCGAATGTTACTCTGAGCCGCTCCGCCTCGGCTTTGCCTGACGGGAATAACGGCGGTCAAAGACCCGACCGCGTGCCCGGACAGCCTCTGTATCCCGTGAACCAGAGTCCAAGCCTCTGGATCAATCCCTATGCCTTTGCCGTCCCAGCAAATGGCACATGGGGAAATGCTCCCAGAAATGCGGTGCGCGTCCCCGGAATCTGGCAGACAGATCTTTCCCTCGAAAAGCGGTTCCCCGTTCGCGAAAGCAAGGCGATCAGCTTTCGAGCGGATGTGTTCAATGTATTCAACCACGCTCAAATCGGTTCCCCAAACGTAAAGTGGACGGATCCCAAAAGCGGCACCACATTTGGCCAAATCACGAGCGCCTTCACAACCTCAGCCATCGGCTCCGGAACTCCGCGCCAGATGCAATTCATGTTGCGTTTTTCGTACTAAAACCAAGGAAGGGAACATTCTTAGAGGACATATCCGATGAAGCTAAACCGAATCTATTCGGAACTGACCAAAGCTCCGGCCGCAACCGCCGCAGCTGTGAAGCAGTAGGAATTTTCCCAGCGTGTCGAAGAGATTTTCGGCACGCTGGGAGTTCCTTTCAAATGTTTAGTGCCGCAATTTACATATCATCCAATCTCCTGCTTATCTAATGGCGTGTAACCGCTGAATCGACAGCGGCTCAGGAACCCTTGTCCGGAATAAACCTGATGTTGAGCCCTGAGGGGAGACTTAGGGGCGACCGGCCGGTCGCCCCTACCGGCGCTTTTATCAGTTAGAAGCATTCATCAATTCTTTAACTAAACTTTACGTTATCATCATCATTCCATAACAAACCCGCACCATACTGCCGCCTCACCATTACTTCAGCAAAGGACACCATAGTTTTACATGTACCGAGAGCAAGCTAGGAGGCATATGATTCAACGTTGTCGATGGTTTTTGTTGTTATTGCTTGTTTCACTTTTTGCGTTCCTGATCACATCCCTTCCGGCCGCCGCGCAGAGTGACGAAGTCTCGATCAGCGGCACTGTTATCGATCAGTCGGGCGCCAGAGTTACAGGAGCCAAAATTGATTTGTTATCCAATGCCACCGGTCTGCACCGAAATACGGTGACAGACTCGGATGGGATTTATCATTTCCCTGCACTTCCCATTGGGAACTATCAAATCTCGATCTCGAAAGAAGGATTCAGCTCTATCCAGATTCCCAATATTGAACTGGTAATCGGTCAGCCGCGCGTCGTTGATGTACGACTGAAAGTCGGGGAGATTTCAAATACCGTTCAGGTCAGTGAGACGGTTGACTACCTTAATCGCAGTACTGCCGAAGTTGGCGGTTTGGTTGAGAGCGAACAGATCAAAGAGATTCCGATCAGCGGGCGCAACTGGGCGAGCCTGATGTTGCTTGCGCCGGGTGCGATTAATTACGGCGACGGCGCTCAGCGATCCATCCGATTTTCCGGCCACTCACTCGACGACAGCAATTTTACTTTTGACGGCATCGATTCCAGCGGCGTTCAGGAGCAGACCCAGAAGGCGGACACTCGCCTCAACATAGCGCTGGATGCAATTTCGGAATTCCGCGTAAGCACAGGGGTCTATACCGCAGAGAGCGGAACGGCCGGCGGAGCGCAGATCAACGTGATTTCGAAGGCTGGGACAAACCAGTTCAAAGGCAGTACATTTTACGCCCTGCGTAACGACGCCCTGGACGCACGCTCTCCGTTCGATGATCCGGCTGCGGGGCTTCCTCCATTCACTCTGCACCAGTTCGGCGGGAGTTTCGGCGGGCCCATTATCAAGAACAAGGCGTTCTTCTTCGCTAATTATGAGGGGCTGCGCCAGAGCCTGGGACAGACTTTCATCAATATCGTTCCGAATGACGCATTCCGGGCGCAGGTTCTCGCCACATCGCCGGTATTGAAGCCGATACTCGATGCATACCCCACGGGAGGAACGCCCGTGCCCAACACCATGACCAATAGGATCACCAATGTGGCAACCGATACAGTCCAGGAAGACGCCGGAATGCTTCGGTTTGACTACCTGTTTTCCGACAAAACCACCTTTTACGCACGCTACAATATTGACAATGCCTACATCGACAATCCCCAGGATGCATTGGGAACTCACAACGTAATTCCTCATGTTCCCACGAATGTCGTGTTTCAATTGCAGCATTCCTTTACTCCACGTACCCTCAACGAGTGGAAATTCGGATTTAATCGTGCCAATTATCACAATTACACTTACGGGAGCGCCCCATTAGATGTGAGTGTGGGAGGAGATTTCGACGGAGTGAGCGGAACGTCGTTGGACACCGAGGTTGGAAACACATTTTCCTTTATCGATAATCTGACGATGGTGCGGGGCCGCCATACGCTCAAAGCGGGCGTCGATATTCGTCGGATTCAGTTGAATAATTCCGGAAATACACTGACGACTTCGTCAATCAGTTACGCGTCGGCGACCGATTTCATGAACAACGCGGCCGACTCGGCAACCTACCTGCAAGGGGAAGGAGTGGTTGGCAACCGCCGGACTTTCTCTCAGGGCTATTTTCAAGACGAGTTCAAAGCGACCCGAACCTTCACCATGACGATGGGACTGCGGTATGAGTACTATTCGGTCGCGCATGAAATTCTGAATCGCTCGGCTGTTGTGGACATTCAGAATTGCGGAGGCTTTTGCCCGAAAGGCACACCCTACTATGACCCGAACACCCATGATTTTGGCCCTCGTCTGGGTTTAGCTTGGTCTCCTTCGGTCTTTCATGGGAAGACCGTTGTTCGTACCGGCTATGGCATTTATTACGGCGCCAATCAGAATGACGATTTCAGCGACCCGGCGGAAAGCGCCGTTCCACGCTACTCACTCAGTTCGTCGGATTTTCCTGCGCTGTCTTATCCCCTGGTGGCTTTCCTGAATCCCGCGAACCAGCTTTTCAGTCCAAAGGCGATTGACCGTCACCGGAAAGATCTCTCCTATCAGAATTGGGATTTGATGATCCAGCAGCAACTTCCAGGCAATCTGGTTGCGCAGGTGGGATATGTCGGCAGTGCCGGTCACCACCTCTTCGACAAACGTACCGTCAACCTTATAGATCCGACCACGGGTAAGCGTCCGTTGGCCGGATTCGGATCATTTGGCTTGAAAGAGAACCAAGGCAATAACAACTTTAATGCGATGCAGGCTTCCGTTGAGCGCCGCTTTGTCAACGGGCTGCTGTTTCAAATGAATTACATGTGGTCCCACGGCATCACCGACGCATCCATTGGCTCCGGCGAGGCTGTCAGTGTTGAAAACCAAAACTGCCGTGCCTGCGACCGCAGCGATACCAACATAGATGTGCGTCATACCCTAACAACAAATGGCGTTTATCAACTGCCTTTCGGGCCCGGTAAAGC
>JBEKKY010000207.1:0-6851 GCA_050010475.1 Acidobacteriota bacterium
CGAGTCTTACTAAGGGCCTGTCAATGAATCCTAAATAAGTTTTACAATATTCCTATTTATCGCTACCCCACCTCAAAACTCGGCCTATACTAAAGACCACTGGGGTCTTCAGGAGAGTGGACTTGAGGAATACGATTATCATCGGCCGGGGATGTCCGTCCAAGGGACGCAGCGCCATAATAGGCCGGGGGTTCGTGTGAGCGGGCTACATTCGTTGCTTCTGGCGGCACTTGCGGTCTGGAGCACTTGGACTAACACGCCGGCAGCCGGGACAATCGAAAACCTGGTCCGTACCGTTCGATCCGGGCTGCAGGCGCGTCAGTCGGACGAGCACATTGCGCGGGCCATCGATGCGACCCACCTCACTGAGCGTCTGGACGATGAAGCTATCGAGCAGTTGCAGGCAGAAGGCGCAGGACGGCTGGCAACCGACGCGCTGGAACGGCAGCGCGACGTCTCGTACCGGCTGCCGCCTCGAGGAGCAGTCGCGGGTGCTTGAGCAGACACGGGCGTGGGCAATGCAATACACGGCGAGCTTGCCCAACTTCCTGTGTGCGAGAAAAGTGTCTCGCTACACCAAGCACGAAGGTCCTGCCCCCTGGCGGAAGGCGGATACGCTGACGTGGGAAGTGGGCTACGCGGATCGGAAGGATTACCAGAAACTGGTGGCGATCAATGGCCGGCCGACGCAGCAGAAGGGGGCATACGGAACGGCATCCATTGGCGAGTTCGGAGGCGTCATGAGCGTCATTTTCCGACCGGAGTCGGAAACGAAATTTCAGTGGTTGCGCTGGAGCAACCTGCGCGGACGCCCCACACACGTTTTTTCGTACTATGTGGACCAAAAGCACGCGAGGTTCCTGCTCGCCTCATCCGGATGGATTTCAAACCATCGCACCGAAACGGCAATAAGAGGGTCTGTCTATATTGATGGCGAAACGCAACACATCATGCGGCTCATTTACGATGCGGACGGGATTCCCTCCGACTTCCCGATCCTGGGCTTACACACTGTGGTGGATTACGGTTACATCGAGATCCGGGAGGAGAAGTTCCTGCTGCCGATCAGGTCGAACCTGCGGATCGTGACGAACAACCAGATCGACCGCAACGTGACGGACTTTGCGAATTACCGCAAATTCACGAGCGAGGTGAAGATCGACTTCGTCGGGAAGCAGTAGCTGCTTGCTGGAGGAACCGAAACCGCCCGCGCCGCGTCGTCTGGAAGGCGCATCAATTCTCTATCCTCAATCCAGATTCTGGCCATGATCCCTGCTGGCCGATCGGCACATTTGGGAAAATTCGCTCAAACAAGGGGAGCCGCGGTTTTGCCATCCATCGCCCACTGCCCCATTGACTGTGAGAAGGTCCCGATTCACAATACGTCACATCAGGAAAGCTTTTGTTGAACCCTATTGAACCGAAGGAGGTCAATCGGGGTATGGTCGAGGAAGTGGAAGAATCGGAAGAGGAAAAAAGAAAGAACAACCCCAGATGGGGCAAGGCGGCAAAAGTCTCTCTCGGAGTGCTCGGAGGTTTGTCGCTTCTGATGGGATACATCAGCGCGGCAGGGATGAAAGAATCCGAACGTGAGGCGGAAGCTCGCAAGCCGATCGACGATTTCTTTGCAGCATTCAATGCCCGGGATCTGGAAAGGGGCCGAAGGACTTTGCATTACCCCCATATTCAGATTGCCGGAAACGATGTCACGATCTTGGAAGATCCGGAATCATTCCAGATAGATTTCCAATCGCTTGCCAGTGATGGGTGGACGCATGTTACGCTGGATTCCTGTGCAATGCGACAAAACTGCGACGAAAAAGTCCATTTCGAAGTGCAGCTCAGCATGCACAAGGGAAGCGAATCCCGGTACGCCACCTACCAGGCTCTATGGATAGTAACCAGGAAGGACGGAGCCTGGGGCATTCAGTGCCGCTCCATTTTCCCCAGCGGTGTCCGCTTTTCCTGATTCCAGCGCATTTTATCGCTTCAGCGCCCGGCTAGAGAGTCGATGACTGCCCTGGGTATGGTGGCCGTATGATTGGCGGCTTCCAAGTTACTGTTGGCCACCGTCAAAAATTTGGCATTATAGTCAACCGCAGCCTTCAAGGACGATACCGAATAAGTCCTGCTGGAACCGAACGGGGATGCGACAAATAACAAGGATTCCTCAGCCGATTCGCTGCTTGAAGAGTTATTTGTTTCAAGTTCTGCGTTTTCAATAGATTTAGGCGAATCGATCAGCGACTGCGGTACCAACGGACTTTCTACTCTCATATGCTCCTCCGGATCAGATTGCTACCACCAGGATTTTGGATCCTTGTGGCTACTTCCCATATGCACGGAGCATGCCAAAAAAGAAGCTGGAAGCGAAGTAGCCAGGAGCCGGAAGAAAACCGGGTTATTCGCTTCCGGCCGCTGGCTACTGGCTTCTTCTCTTATAGTTTCTGGAAAACCGCAGGAGCAATTGCCTTCGGTGCAATGCTTTCAAATATCCTGGAACCCAACCGGATTGTCTGCTCTGCATTGAGACAATATTCCATACCAAGGAAATGAGAGCGAAATTCGGCTACATCAGCAGCCGGATTCTTTTTCCGCAAGACGACGTCGGCGATGAAACGAGCCAGTCCGTCAAAATCCGGTTCCTTCATGCCAAACCTCGTCATTTCCTGCACTCCCATCCGAATTCCGCTGGGATGGTAAAACGTCTCGTCACCAGGCAGAGCTTGATAATTGGTAACGATATTATTCCCCTCCAGACGGGATGCAATTTCCTTGGCATCGCCCAAAGACGCCACTCTCAGGATGACCTGATGCGTTCGAGTGAATCCCTCCGCTTCGCCTCCCTCCACAGGAATTCCATGCGCAGCGCAAGCTTTTGCAAACGCGCGGGCGTTGGAGAGCACCTGGGATTGGTAAGTGCTCTTGAAGGCATTCATTTCGATTGTGGCGGCGAGCATTGCCAGCTGAGTTCCCAAATGATGGTTGCTGGTGGCTCCGGGAAACGTTCGTGTGACGATTTCGGTCCACAGCTTGCGGAGTGGACCTTCAGGCAAGCTGGCCGCGATAATGCCTCTCTGGGGTCCAAAGAAAGTCTTGTGCGTCGATCCAGTTACAATTTGCGCCCCTTCCGCCAGGGGATCCTGGAATAGGGGACCGAGGATTCCCAGGACATGGGCGCCGTCGTACATGACCATCGGTCGGTAATCCGGAACCGAGTCAAGATACGCGCGGAGGGTCCCGATCGGTTCCGGGTGAAGGAACATGCTTTTTCCAAACACGATCAGCGCCGGGCGATGAGCAGCTACCAGCGCGATCATCTTCTCTGGATCTGTTTTGTAAGGATTTTTCTGATCGATCGGGAAGTTGACAATATTGCTTTCGGCCAAATTAAACAGCGCCCCGTACGGTTGTGCGGAAAGATGGCCTCCGTAATTAAGGTTGTTATTCATGACGCATGAAAGCCGGCCTGTCGCGCCCAAAGGCGGGAATCCCTCCGGATTCGAGGCGAGGAACTTCACCAGGCCTTTAAAAACGATTTCGTTCGCCATCTGACCGCTGACCGGGCGCGTTTCAACGTCGCTGGCGCCGATGAACGCAGCGAATTCTGCTTTCAGACGTTGCTCCATCTGATAAATAAAATCAGCGCCCTGGTAGTAGTAGACCTGGTCCCCCTTCAGCGCACCGGTTCCCGCAAGCGATTCTCTTTCCTTCTTGAGCGCCGTCTTATGCTCGGCATAGCGGCCGGATGGATCGCTGATTTCACACAGTTTTACGAACAATGAAGGCGTGCTTTCGGACGGGATCAGATTGAAACATTTCCGTTGGCGCCAGATGGTATTCTCCTCAATCCTCTCAGCAAGTTCACTCAGCTTTTTTTCCAATGAGTTCATTTTCCATTCTCCAAAGTTTGACGGATCCAGACCTATGGGGCGGGGTTCACTTCACGAAGTTTGGCGGCGACTGCAGCAATGTCCGAACGGCTGGACAGGTCTAATACCGGGCTGCGGTACATCCGAACTGCAAATTGTTCTTTCAACCCATCAATCGCGTATTGGACAGCATCCGTTAATTCGAGTTCGCCGCGCGCTGAAGGCTGAACCTTCAGGCATGCTCGAAAAATAACCGGCGAGAACATCCAGCAGTTCATGCTGACATAGACAGGGGATCCCAATGCGCGAATCGCCTCTTCGGAGGGTTTTTCATAAATCCGCTCCAGAAATCCCCGCGCATCCACCTTGGCCACTGCAAATTTTCGCACACGATCTTCCGGTATGTTGCTTTCGGCAACCAGACGGTCGCGATCGAAAAGTGCGATACCGGACCGTCCCAATTCTCTCAAGCCGCTAAGAGTCTCCACCGGATAATAGTTATCCGAATTGACCATGAGAAAGAGATCATTCCCGACAAACTCCTCGGCCGCAAGCACGGCGTCCGCTGTACCCAAAGGTTTTTCCTGAACGGCAAAATTGATGCGAATGCGCTTGGGCGGATTCTCCTGATAATAATTGCGCACGATGTGGTGTTCCGGCCCTATGACGAGGCACGCCTCCGAATAGCCTGCGTCGGCGAGCGCGCTCAAAGCATAATCCATAAAGGGCCGGCCGATCGGAATCATGGCCTTAATACCCGCGTCGGCAACCGCTGTCTGGTCCCGGTTCAATGGGGCCGTCCCGTCCGCTTTTCTCATTCGCGTACCGAGTCCACGTGCCAGAATAACGGCCTTTTCAGCTCTCACCACAGGTCATAATCCTCACGATGATCATACAACGAGAGGGGGGCTGATCTACACAATCCATTTCACAAATATTGGAGTGCGCTGCCGGAATTGAAAGTGGACACGGGCTTTTACAGGTTTTTGCGGATTATAAATCTGTGAAATCCGTGATAACAAAAGTACAGTTTCTTGCTTTTTCAGTAAATTGATAAAACATGTGCGGACGGGTCTCCAGACCCGTCCGGGTTTTCAATCCTACGATCGCTCGGGCGGGACGGCTCTGGAGAGCCGTCCCCACATGTTCAATAGAGGTTCTACACTTTCGTTTGGTTGCGGCCGCCGGCCGAGCTGTGAGGATCCGTGGAGATCCGTGTCCCAATTTTTATGCCGACGAAAACCGCGCAACAGAGTCGCGGGGTGTTTCCGGTCAAGGTGTGCTATCTTAAATGAATGTCTACGGACATCCCGGCCGAAACGACGATCGCGCCCGCCGGTCTTGAATTCTGGATGGCCTGCGTCACGAGAGAATGCGATGGGATTCATCGCGGTTTTGCTCCTGGACCCGTCCATGACCTTCGGGTTGCATTGAGACGCTGCAGGTCCATTGCGGACGGCTTCATGGCATTCGATCCACACCCGGCATGGAAACTAATGAAGTCTGAAAGCCGGAAACTGTTCCAGCAGCTCGGGGCTCTGCGCGACACCCAGGTCATGTTGGAATGGGTGCAGCGCCTTGTGCCTGTGCAGGATGAAGCTTCCTTTATCCTGCGCAGCTATCTTGAAGATCAAGAAGCCGGGTATAAAGAAAAGGCTGCAGAGGCGGTACTGGAATTCAATCAGAAGAAGTGGAATTCATGGGCTCGAATCCTTTCCAGCCGCACCCGTCACATCCCGACCGAGAGCGTCGTTTTTCAGCATCTTGCGCTTGAATGCCTGGTGGAAGCCAGAGAACTGCATCGGCAGGCTATGCGCAATCGCAGCCAGGCAGCGTACCACCGGTTGCGAATTGCGTTGAAGAAATTCCGGTATATCGTGGAAAACTTTTTGCCGTCCCGACACGAAAAATGGGGCGCAGAATTGAGGGACTTACAGAACATACTGGGTGAAATGCATGATCTGGATGTCTTGTGGCGGACGGCTCTAACGATTAAAGCCTTTGGCAATGAAAGAACCCGGATCGAGTGGCGGCGGCGCATTTCGGAAGAAAGTGGAGCACGGATCGAGATTTATCGCGCCAAGATGATGGGAAAGACATCGCTTTTTCTTGTCTGGCGCTCGGAACTTCCGGGCCCCGATCAGATCCAGGATGCCGCATTGGCAAGGATTCGAATTTGGGCTGCATTTCGCGACCCGGATGGTCCCCATTCCGAGCGCGTGGTGAAAATTGCACTCCAGATATATGACGGGTTGGAAGCTCTAGGCCTGAGTCAATGCGATGAATTGCCGGAAGCGCGCCGTATCCTCCGGTCCGCGGCTCTGGCGCACGCAGTCGGTTTCCACAAAACTCAGAAGAAACGCCAGGTCGCATCCTATCGTCGGATCCGCAAAATCAATCCTCCACTTGGATTGAATGCCGACACTCTTCGGCACATCGCACTGGTGGTGAGATTTCATCGCGGCTCGCTCCCCCATCTCAAACAGAAAACGTGGTCCGGTATTTCCAATGCGCAGCGTAAGGGCCTGGTGCTGCTTAGTGGAATCCTGCGTCTGGCGGACGCGTTTGACCGCCTGAACGGCCGGAGAGTGTACAGGCTGGAATTGAAAAAGGCCGACGACATCCTCCTCATAACGGCGCCCGGATACGTTGAATATGATTCATCGGCCGAAAAACTCGCGGCCGCCCGACATCTGCTCGAGATCGCCTGCCGGTTGCCGATCCTGATACGAAATTGACGATTTAAAATCTCCACCGCGGGAGACGGGGAATCTTTCTAAATGATTCGCGACTCTAGGAGCCTGTCCGAGAATTGGAAGGGACCGCGTTCCTGGCTTGGAAGGGGCAGATGCAAGGCGGTGCGACGCAGGCGATGTCGGTGCACATCGTCGAGGAGCGCCAACGAAGCAGATGCCCCTTCCAAGCCGGAACCCAAAGGGCGCATGGGGGTTGCACGACGATCGCTGCGTTGCTCGTCGT
>JBEKKY010000208.1:0-6540 GCA_050010475.1 Acidobacteriota bacterium
AGCAGGTTTTATAGGCGGGAACGATCTCACAGGGATGAGATCGTCGGTTCAGTTGAGTGTTTGCTCGCGCTTCGTCAAGTTCCGGTGAAATTTCTATTCTCTACCACCTTATAGAATGCAGGCCCGGTTGCGACCGGACCCGCATTCTGTACTCCTTAACACCCCACCACTTTGGCAGCCCATTCGCTCCGCCGCCGTATGATGCGGTCTACACCGTCGCTAGGGAAACTTCAATTAGTTCCATTAAACTATGAAGGTTTCAACGGATCAATTCGTGGAATTACGCATTTAGCCCTGCGTAGTAGTACCCAGGTAATACAGGTATTAGGGGACAGGCTGCTGAACTGCAATCCCCGAATTCATCAGGCCTGTTCCGGAAAAACGATGGCAGCCACCGGTGTCATTATTGGGGGACACCGGTGGCTGTCACCGTTTTTCTGTGCTATGCTCCCCATTCCCATTTAGGAGGACATCCATGACCGACACCAAAATCACTTTGCCGGAATCAGATATTCCAACTCACTACTACAATATCCAGGCGGATTTGCCGACTCCTCTCCCGCCTCCGCTGCATCCGGGAACAAAACAGCCAATTGGCCCCGAAGATCTGGCTCCCATTTTCCCGATGGGTTTGATCAAGCAGGAAGTGACGCAAGAGCGTATGGTCGAGATTCCGGATGAGGTCAGGGATATTTATCGTCTTTACCGGCCCAGCCCGGTCTTCCGTGCGAGAGCGCTGGAAGAGATGCTCGACACGCCTGCGCGGATTTATTACAAATCAGAGCACGTCAGCCCGGTCGGAAGCCACAAGCTCAACACCGCTCTCATGCAGGCATACATGAACAAACAGGAAGGCGTGAAGCGCCTGGCTACGGAAACAGGCGCCGGCCAGTGGGGGAGCGCTCTGGCTTGTGCCTGCAAGCTGATGGGACTTGAATGCATGGTTTATATGGTCCGGGTCAGCTATAACCAGAAGCCCTATCGCCGGATCATGATGAAAACCTACGGCGCAGATATTGTGGCCAGTCCCTCGAATCTGACCGAGGCCGGCCGCAGAGTGCTAGCCGAATATCCCGACTCGCCCGGAAGTCTCGGACTGGCGATTTCGGAAGCGGTGGAGGATGCGGTCAAACGCGACGATACGAAATATGCGTTGGGAAGCGTACTGAATCATGTTCTGCTTCACCAGACGATCATCGGACAGGAAGCAATCAAGCAAATGGAACATGCGGGCGAGTACCCGGACATCATCATCGCATGTCACGGTGGAGGAAGCAATTTCGCCGGCCTGGCATTTCCTTTCCTGAGAGACAAAATCAAGGGCACGCGCAAGAACCTGCGGCTGATCGCGGTGGAGCCGAGCTCATGTCCGTCGCTGACCGGAGGCAAACGCGAATACGATTTCGGCGATGTGGCCGAGAGCACGCCTCTGTTGATGATGCATACTCTGGGGCACAAATTCATTCCGCCTCCGGTCCATGCGGGGGGGCTGCGCTATCATGGTTCGGCGCCCCTTGTCAGCCATGTGCTCGCCGCCAAGCTGATTGAGGCCGAGGCGTATTCACAGGGAGAAGTTTTTGCGAGCGCCCTGAAGTTTGCGCAATGCGAAGGAACGATTCCCGCGCCCGAAAGCGCCCATGCAATCCACAGTGCAATTCTGCACGCACTCAAAGCGCGTGCGTCCGGAGAAAAAAAGGTTATTCTCTTCAACCTTTCGGGACATGGCCATTTTGACCTCGCCGCATATGAATCCTATCTGGACGGTACGATGGATCTGCAATCCTAGCGCTTTCAAAACGCCAGGTGAAAATGGGGACGCCACCCTATTTCGCTCAGTTGGCTCTCGTTTGAATAGATGCCAACTGAGCGAAATAGGGTGGCGTCCCCTGAAATGTCTGATCCGTGAAAGTCGGTGAAATCCGCGGCGTTTTCAGGAAATATGATGTTTCGGGCACGCGTCGTTTTCAATGTAGCTATGCTTTTGAGCGCTATCACTGCATTTGCGCAGCAGCCGCCCGACGAAAAGGTGGTTGTAACTGCAAATGCCTATCCCGTTCCGTTCGAGAATCTCTCCAGGGCTGTCACAGTACTTACTCAGGAAGACATAAAAAAACTGCCGGTGCACTCGATTGCGGACGTTCTTGCGCTTGCAGCTTCCGTTGATTTGCACGCCCGTTCGCCGTTTGGTTTGCAGACCGACATATCGATACGCGGTTCCGACTTTTCACAAGTTCTGGTCCTGGTCGACGGAGTGCGCATCAACGACTCGCAGACCGGGCACCACAACTCAGATTTTCCTGTCCAGTTGCAGGATGTGGAACGGATTGAAGTGCTGCTCGGCCCCGGATCATCGATATACGGAGCAGATGCCTTCGGCGGAATTGTGAATATCATAACTCGCCGCGAGGCCGGACAAATGCGGGGATCGTTTTCCGGAGGACAATACGGGTTTGTGGACGGGTCGTTTTCCTTGGGATTTCGCAAAGGAGAACTGCAAGAGTCGCTCAGCGCCAGCGGCAACGGTTCTTCCGGATTCGAATTTGATCGGGAATTCAGAAGCGTCGCAGTCAGCTCGCGCACGAGTTTCGGATCGGGCGCCTCGTTGTTTGTCTCGCACGTGAACAAGGAATTCGGCGCAAATGGTTTTTACGGTCCCGCACCATCCAGAGAGTGGACAGACCAAACCCTGGTTTCGGTTGAACGAAGTTTTGGCCAGACATTTTTTCAAGGATACTTTCGCACCCACGGAGACCATTTCATTTACGATATCCAATCCCCGGCTTTGTTTGAAAGCAGCCACCGGACTGAATCTGCAGGCGCGCTGACGAAAACACAGCGCCATTTGAGTGATGCCGGGACATTGACTTTGGGAGCCGAGGTCGGAGGAGATTGGATTGAATCGAATGTTCTTGGGGATCATGCGTTTGCCAGAACAAGCATTTTCACAGAACTTCAATGGAAATTCGGCAAGACGGCTGTCCTTTATCCGGGGTTCCGGTTCGACTATTACTCCAATTTTGGCGCCGCTGCGAACCCTTCACTCAGCGGGAGCTGGTGGATTCTGCCGCGTCTCCGAATTCGTTCGTCCGTTGGACGGGCCTTCAGAATCCCCAGTTTTACGGAGCTTTATTATCGCGATCCGAACAATCAGGCGTCTGACAATTTGAAACCTGAAAGCACGTGGTCGGCCGAATTCGGGACCGATTTTGTTCCGGCAAAAAACTGGGTAGGCTCCGTCACGCTGTTTTCCCGGAGGGAACGAAACGTTATCGACTGGATCAGGTCGTCTCCGGCGGAAAAGTGGAGCAGCGCCAACATACGAAAGGTTCATGCCAACGGTGCCGAAATCGGCTTGGAACGTTCGTTGGGTTCTCATGCAGGCCTTTCGACTCATTACAGCCGGATTTCGACGGTCGCCGAGTCCATCGGTTACACATTCATCTCAGAATATGTTCTGGATTATGCGCGCGATTCCTGGTCCACTTCTGCGTTTTTCCCGGTGCCGCTTGCGCTGGAATACCGTCAGACCCTCACATACAAAAGGCGCGCCGACGGCCGGAGCTATTGGCTTCTGGACGGCGGGCTGGAGCATCGTTTTGGAAGATTGTCTGCCGGATTCGAGTTCACGAACCTGCTCGACAGCCGGTACCAGGAGGTCGTTGGTGTGGATATGCCCGGCCGCTGGTTGATGTTCTCGATCCGCACCCGATAGTAACCCTTGGAGTCTTGAAAAACGGGGACAGGCTACGCAATCCCCAATTTCTTCAAATACGTTCCGATAACAGAGTTATGCGAAATTGGGGATTGCGTAGCCTGTCCCCGTTTTACCCCGTTTTACCCAATTTGGCTCCTGCGAGCACTTCGATGACACCGATGACCGCGGAGTTGTCCAGTTCGCCCATGCCCATTTGAACCATTGCTTCGAACAATTGAGTGTTTTGGACGGTCGCCGGCAGTGGGATGCCGTATTCACGGGCAGTTTCGAGGACAATGTTCATGTCTTTGGCCTGCATATAGGCCTTGAAACCGGGTTTGCGGTTTCCGGAGAAAAGTCTCGACGGTTTTACATCGAGCGCCCAGCATTGGGCTGCGCCACCTTTGATTGCATCGATCACCTTTTGGGGATCCACGCCGGCTTTTTGTGAAAAAATCAGCAATTCACCCATCGCGGCCATTTGCGCGGCTACCATTATCTGGTTGGCGGCCTTGGCCACCTGCCCCGCTCCTGCCTCTCCTACATGCGTAATGGTTCTGCCGATTGCCCGGAAGACAGGCATCGCAATTTCCAGAGCGCTTTCAGATCCGCCAACCATAATGGTCAGGGTGGCGTCGCGCGCTCCAATGTCGCCGCCGCTGACGGGGGCATCCAAAGCCTCAACCTCTTTCTTGGCCAGTTGGGCTGCGATCGAGCGCGCAACTGCCGGTTTGATTGTTGAGTTATCGACATACACCTGTCCGCTGCGCGCCGTTTCAATTATGCCCTCCCGGCCCAAAACAACTTCTTCGACATCCGGCGAATCAGGCAGATTTGTGAAAATAATATCCGTCCGGGCCGTGACCTCAGCAGGAGAGAATGCTTCCTGAGCTCCTTCTCTTACAAGTTCCTGAACACTGGCCCGACTTCGATTGTGAAGCACAATGGGAAATCCTGCTTTCATGATGTTTTTGGCGATCGATTTCCCCATAATCCCCAGACCTATGTAGCCGACATTCAGCATACAACCCCTCCTTCATTCATTCCTTCTGGGGATGCTCCCCCATTTCCGACAACAATGCCCAATCATATTATGGCTGACAAGCAGGGGAAATAGGGGCGCCTCCAGAAGCGTCCCCATTTCAATCAGTGAAATCCGTGGAATCCGTGGCGTTTTTCTCTTCTCCCTTCATCATTAATGTCATTCTTTTAAATATTGAACTGATGCGCCTGTCTGCTTATACTTCGCAGTTCGCTGTTCAAAGTCTTAACAGGGAGCCAGGGGAAATCATGTATCGAATTATAAAACGAGAGCAGTTCGGTCCGGTGACTTTCTTATGGGAAGTTGTAGCGCCTGCGGTGGCAAAGTCTTGCCTGCCCGGTCATTTCGTGATGGTGCGGATGGATGAGACGGGAGAACGAATTCCGTTAACCGTCGCTGATTACGATCGCGGCAAAGGCACGGTCACTGTAGTCGTCCAGGCAGTGGGAAAAACAACATATCAGATGATGGGCCTTCCTGAGGGATCCTCCGTGCTGGATTTCATCGGTCCCCTGGGCGTGGCATCCCATTTGGAAAAGCGCAACAAGGTCGTGCTGGTGGGCGGCGGATTGGGAGTCGCGCCCGTATTTCCCCAGTTGCGGCTTCATAAAGAGCTCGGGTCTTATACGATTTCGATCATCGGCTTCCGAAATAAAGAGCTGATGTTCTGGGCCGACCGTTTTACCAAATACTCGGACGAATTCCGTGTCGCGACCGACGATGGTTCTTACGGCACCAAGGGTTTCGTTACGGTTGTGCTCGATCAGGTTTTGAAGGAACACAAGGATGTCAGCGAGATTATTGCGATCGGTCCGCTGCCCATGATGAAAGCCTGCGCCGAACTGACTCGTCCGGCCGGCATTCGTACTATGGTCAGCCTCAACTCCATCATGGTGGACGGCACGGGAATGTGCGGGTCGTGCCGCGTAACGATTGGCGACAAAATGAAGTTCGCATGCGTGGACGGTCCGGATTTTGACGGCCATCTGGTCAACTTCGACGAGCTGATGCTTCGCCAAAAGCGCTTCGAATGTGAGGAAAAGGAATGCATGACGCGCTACGAAGCAGAACGCAAACGGCTGTCCCAGCTTGCGCAGGGTGGATCAAATCCTGCAATCGTTACGGGACACAAGCGGCCAGCGATCCCAGATTTGCCGGCAATGCCCGTGCCCGAGCCTTCTTCTGCTCAGCGGGTGGTGAAAAACATCCGGACGATTGCTCCGAAACGGACCCAGATGCCCGAGCAGGATCCCCAGGCGCGCAGCAAAAATTTCGAAGAAGTCGCTCAAGGGTACACCTTGGAGATGGCGCTTGCCGAAGCGGATCGCTGCCTCGAGTGCAAAAAGCCCAGATGCGTTCCCGGATGCCCTGTTGGGATTGACATTCGGGGGTTCATCAGCGCCCTCGCTCGAAAAGACATCCAGGAGTCCTATCGCATCCTTAAGAGCGCGAACGCGCTCCCGGCGGTGTGCGGACGCGTTTGCCCTCAGGAGGTCCAGTGTGAAGCCACTTGCGTTGTCGGCAACAAGCTTGAACCGGTCGCCATTGGCCGGCTTGAGCGCTTCGTCGCTGATTTCGCAGTTGGGCGCAACTGGGACAAAGCCCCCGATTTCAAACGCACCGGCAAAAAGGCCGCTGTGATTGGCTCCGGTCCGGCGAGCCTGGCATGCGCCGGAGATCTGATCAAAGCCGGCGTGGATGTCATCGTGTATGAGGCGCTTCATGTTGCTGGAGGCGTGCTCAAATACGGGATTCCGGAATTCCGCCTTCCAAACGACACGATTGATATCGAAATCGACGGGCT
>JBEKKY010000209.1:0-6514 GCA_050010475.1 Acidobacteriota bacterium
CGCCAGATCAAAGAACTCGGGTTCAGCTACGACTGGGATCGGGAATTTGCCACAACCGATCCCGAATACATGCGCTGGACGCAATGGATTTTCCTGCTGCTCTTCGATACCTGGTTTGACCGCGAATTTGAATGGATGGACACTTCGGACAAAAAACGAATCGGTAAAGGACGACCAATCTCGGACCTGCCGATTCCCGAATCCGTTCGAGCTCTTGGAGAGCAAGGGGTGCGCCGATATCAGGATTCTTTTCGGCTCGCCTATCAAGCCGAGTCGCCGGTGAACTGGTGCTCTGCTTTGGGGACGGTGCTCTCGGACGAAGAGGTGATTAACGGGCGCTCGGAGCGAGGCAATCATCCGGTCCAGCGTATTCTCCTGCGCCAGTGGATGTTGCGAATCACCATGTATGCTGACCGCCTTCTCGAAGATCTTGAAATCCTCCAGTGGCCGGAACCCATCAAGGAAATGCAGAAGAACTGGGTCGGGCGAAGCGAAGGCGCCGAGGTGGATTTCTACATCGGAAAATCGGAAGCCTTCGACGGCTGGATCGCCCGTCGAAAAAAGACGGGTTTTCCGGAAAATGCGGGGCCGGATGCCATCCGGATCTACACGACGCGGCCTGATACTCTGTTCGGATCCACTTATATGGTGCTGGCTCCGGAACACCCTCTGGTCGATCGGCTCGCAACAAAGGAACATCAGGAGAAGGTTGAGGCGTACCGTCAAAGAGTTGCCGAAACCAGCGAAGAAGACCGGATAGCCGGGCGCGGCGAGAAAACCGGAGTTTTCACCGGAGGGTATGCTGTCAATCCGGTCAACGGCGAGCAGATTCCAATCTGGATCGCCGACTACGTTCTGCTGAGTTATGGCACGGGAGCAATTATGGCTGTGCCGGGCCACGATCAGAGGGATCTCGAGTTTGCCCAAAGGTTCGGTCTTCCCGTCAGAGCTGTTGTGACTCCTCCCGAAGAATGGCTGAGTCGAAGGCATTCCTTGCTGGATGCCGGCTTGGCAGCAGTCCTCGATCATTACTCAAAAAAGATCGGCGAGTTGGCAGAGGCGTTCACCGAAGACGGAATCGGCATGCAATCTGCAAACAATGAAGTATCGTTGAACGGCCTGCCCACTCCGAAGGCGAAGACAAAAATTACCGAATGGCTCGTCCACACCGGCATCGGACGCGCCGCGATCAAATACAAATTGCGCGACTGGCTTTTCTCCAGACAGCGGTATTGGGGAGAGCCGATTCCGATCCTGCATGAACTGGATTCTGATGGGAAACCGACCGGCATGACCAAAGCCGTGAGCCCCGATGAACTGCCGGTACGCTTGCCCGAAATGGAGGACTTCAAGCCCACGGGGCGGCCCGGCGGCCCGCTCGAAAAAGCAACCGGGTGGGTCAGAGTGCGCAAGGACGGCCGGGAATACGCTCGCGAGACCAACACGATGCCTCAATGGGCCGGCTCCTGCTGGTATTATCTTCGCTTCTGCGATCCCCGGAATTCAGAGAAAGCTTGGGATCCCGAAAAGGAGCGCTACTGGATGCCGGTCGATTTATACGTCGGCGGAGCGGAACATGCCGTTCTGCATCTACTATATTCGCGCTTCTGGCACAAAGTACTGTTTGACCGCGGCTATGTCTCCACCATGGAACCTTTTCAGAAACTGGTCAATCAAGGGATGATTCTGTCGATCACGTACCGCACTTCCGAAGGCAGAATCGTACCCTATCGTCAGATCAGGTTCGAAGAGGGGAAAGCCCTCCACGCAGAAACCGACGAAGAACTTGCGGGAGAAACCGAGAAAATGTCCAAGTCGCGCGGCAACGTCATTCCGGTCGACGTACCCCTCCAACGCTACGGAGCGGATACGACCCGCCTTTACGAAATGTTCATGGGACCGCTTGAATCCACAAAGCCCTGGAGCATGCAGGGAGTGGAAGGAATCAGCCGTTTTCTCAACCGATCGTGGCGGATGATTGTGGATGAAGCCGCGGATTCTATGCGGCTCAGCTCCAAGCTTACACGGGACGACCCGACGGAAGAGCAGTTGAGAGTATTACACAAGACGATCCAATCCGTGACCCAGGACATGGAAACCCTGAGCTTCAACACTGCGATCAGCCGCCTGATGGAATTTGTCAATTATTTTACCGGCCAGGAGCTTCGGCCGCTGGTCTGCATGGAAAGTTTTGTGCTTTTGCTCTCGCCGATGGCGCCCCATATTTCTGAAGAACTCTGGCAGGCTCTCGGCCATTCGGAGTCGCTGTCCCACGCAGCCTGGCCGACATTCGATTCCAAATACGTTCAGGAGAGCATAATTGAAATACCGATCCAGATAAACGGGAGGGTTCGCGGAAGAATAACCGTCCCGGTCAACGCCGCAAATGCCGAAATGGAAAAAACCGCGTTGAACGACCCCAGAGTTAAAAAATACCTGGAAGGGAGTTCGGTCCGGAAGGTGATTGTTGTGCCTGGGAAATTGATCAACATTGTCGCAGGCTAAACGAGGGCTTTGAAAAATGAAATTGCGTTATTGGGTATTTCTTCTTATCTGCTTTGCGATTGCCGGTTGTTCTCCAAAACCTCAGAATGGCAAGGCACCGGAATCCGAGGGACTGAAACCGGAATCCGCGCACCATGCGGGCGATTCCGCTTCCGCCTCCAATGCAGGCCTGAGTTTTACTCCCGCTCCAGGATGGATCACGGAAGCGACATCCTCCTCAAACCGAAAAGCCCAGTACAAGCTTCCGCGCGTTCAGGGCGATCCGGAAGATGCGGAACTGGTGGTCTACTACTTTGAGGGAGGCGGAGGAACTTCGCAGGCAAACGTGGAACGTTGGATCGGACAATTCACCGGGTCCGGCGGCAAGCCTTCTCCTGACGCATCAAGAATCGATCATAAAACTGTCAACAAAATCGCCCTGACAATTGTCGATGTAAGCGGCACATATTCGGGTTCGATGGGACCGATGCAAACGGGCGAGAAACCTAAACCCGGTTTTCGCATGCTGGGCGCTATTGCGGAATCCGGGATGGGCCCATGGTTCTTCAAGCTGACAGGGCCAGAGCGGACGGTCGCCAAATGGCAATCCAGCTTTGAATCCTTCCTGAACTCCATCCATCAAGGTCAATAGAACAGCGGGGCCACAAGCGGACCATCTTAACCACGAAACACATGAAAACAGCCGAAACCTCTTTCGAGGGTTTCGTGGTTTGATCATTCCTTTTTTTTCAGGATCGCCGGTCGCAGCAGCAGCACTATCAAGTACAGGCGGGCGAGCCAGCCCGCGATTTGAAGCGATTCCAGGAAGCGGGCTGCACCGCCCGTAGTCGCCTCAACCCCCGGCTTCCTGATCAATATTCCGGATTGGAATGATTCGCTAAAAGGCGTTGTCCCCCGCCTCCACCTGTACTGATCTTGCCTGTGGTGCAAACCTGCATATCCATAAATGAAAACCGCGGATCCAAGAACCGGGATCATCAGCAGGCTTAGCCGCAGCGATCCGGGATCGCTTCGGGCATAGAACCGGCGGCGATTGGTCCACAAGTAGGCCAGAAGGAACGCTGAAACGGCTGAATGTTGAAAATCGAAGGCGCGGGCAATATGGGTTAGGAAAGAGACGGAAAGGGCCGCCACCGCCACGTACCATGCCACAGCCTTGCGCCTTGCAAGGCTGTGGGTCACCTGTAGCAAGGCGATGCCTGAAAGCAGCATCAACGGCCTGCTGCCCTGTGTCACCCCAAGCGGCAGCCAGGAAGCTATTCGCTGAATGTATGAGTGCGAACGCGGCAGAATCGCGGATACGATGTTGATAAATCCCATGAATCCGATCAGCAAAGGGGCCAGGGTGTGCAGATCAACAGCCTTGAGGTCTTCCACCCACTCCGTATGGTGCAGATGACGGACCAACAGCACGGTTGCTGCAAGGGCCAGCAGGACGGAGATGATCCACCACTGATAATGCTGTACGCCTGAAAATGCAAATGCCGCATGCCCGGCGTAAAATCCCAGAAAGCCCACCGGGATGGCCCAAAGGATACTTGCGATGATGTTGATGATGAAAAAACGTGCGGCGGGCATTCCCAACGCTCCGCAACCTGCCGGTATAATGATCCGGAACCCGAAGGCATAGCGGCTCACGAGAAGAATCCAGTCCGCATGACGCGACATCCAGCTGACTGCCTGATTATACCGGGGGTATTGGCCGAAGCGTTTCTCGAGCCAGGTCTTCCCCCGCGTTCGCGCGACCATATAGTAGGCTTGATTGGCCACGCAGTTGGCGACGATGGCAGTGGAAATTACAAAAGGCAGTTGGAGAATGCCGCGGTGGGCAAGGAAAGTTCCTGTTAGCAGGAAAACCTCGCCTTCCACCATTACTCCAAGAAACAGAAGTACGTATCCGTACTTGATCAGCAGCAGTTCCATCAAAGCCGCCATCCTTCATTCTGACAAGCCCTTATTCTAAATTGCAGTTTTGAGAGTGACAAGCACTCCGCCGCAATTGAGAGAGTGAAATGCAAACAGTGGTCTGCCTAGTCCAGTTTTGGGGGAGTTGGCGGTCTATGCCAGAGGAGTGACAAAAACGCTGGTTTCCCCTTCCCAGTCAACATTTTGAGCCTGCAGCGATGCGGTGAAAGCCGCAGGTGAAACAGCAACAGTGATTAAAGGCGAGAATTCTCGATCGATATTTGGAATTTATGTATTTGGCTTTCTTTCAGCTTGTTGGTTCGCCTTTCAATGAAGCAATAGCGTGAAGTGCCCTAAAAATAACAAAGCCTTTCGAAAAGCATTTCGAAAGGCTTTGTTCGACTTTTGAAATCTCAGGATTCTTTGGGTTTCCTTTTCATTGGGAAGTGTTTTCTCCGCTGTCTCCCCTCCAATGTCCCGCCGGCCCGGATTTTCGGAACGATGGGCAGCAATACTTCATCCCATCGCGCATACGCATTGAGCAACAACATGAAGACATTGTTTGCATTGCCTTCATTTGACCCATAAGACTCACTTCAACTCAGTTTTAAACGGATATGCTCTGGAACAAGATGGACGAGTGATACCGGTCACTGGCGTCGGGCAGGATCACAACAAGCAACTTGTCCTTGTTTTCCGGCCGTGAAGCTACTTTGACCGCGGCCGCAACTGCGGCTCCCGAAGAGATTCCGGCGGAGATCCCTTCTTCTTTATGGAGGCGATGAGTCATTTCAATCGCCTCGTCGCTCGATATTTTCTGCACCTCGTCTACAATGCCCATGTCGAGAACATCAGGCTTGAAGCCAGCCCCAATTCCCTGAATTTTGTGGGGACCCGGTTTCGGAGGCTCTCCGTTCTTAATAGCCGTCAGCACCGGAGACTCCGTCGGCTCCACCGCTACGCTCCACAGCGGCTTCTTTGCGACCTGTTCGATATATCGGCTTACTCCGGTGATTGTTCCCCCGGTCCCGACTCCCGATACGAAGATATCGACCTTGCCGCCGGTATCGCTCCAGATCTCCGGGCCCGTGGTCTGGAAATGGATCTCCGGGTTCGCCGGATTCTTAAACTGTTGCGGCATCCAGTACTTTTTCGACGCTGAAGCGGCAATTTCCTCCGCTTTTGCAATGGCGCCAGGCATTCCCTTCGCGCCTTCGGTCAGGATCAATTCCGCGCCGAAAGCCTTCAGCAGGCGCCTTCTTTCGAGAGACATCGTTTCCGGCATCGTCAATATCAGCGGATAGCCACGCGATGCGGCTACAAATGCTAATGCGATTCCCGTATTGCCGCTTGTGGGTTCGACTATTGTTACGTCATTGGAACCGCGCTTTAGGATTCCTCTGCGTTCCGCGTCCCAGATCATGGCTGCCCCGATCCGGCACTTGACCGAGTAAGATGGGTTGCGCCCCTCAATCTTGGCCACGATTGTGCCCGGCAATCCGGCAGCAATGCGATTTAGCTTGATCAGCGGTGTGTTGCCAATCGACAGTGAATTGTCATCGTAAATTCTTCCCATTGTCCCCTCCTTGACTTTGAATAAACCAGATTTTGATTGCCCTGAAAATGTGTTGATCGGAAACGCGCAATTTCAAAGGCGCCGAGTTACCCGCTATGGATTGTATATCTTTGGGAGGGTGTGCCGACCGGCGCGTGATTACGGGATTAAGCGGCAAAAAGAGTGTGCCCCGGAATCTATGCCGTCGGCCTGCTACAACAGCAGCGGCGGGGAGAGTAACACATCTGCATACGAAGTAAATTCATAGCATGCTCTTTTTAGCAATCAATTAGCACAATGTCAATAGAATTAGTATAAATTATTTTCTTGACAGCTCAGAAAGGTGGAATGTAGTCTTGTAACTGTTTGAACTTATCAAGAACGGTCGAGGGATCAGGCCCAGTGACGCCGTAGCAACCGGTTCTGCAATAAGCCGGCAGAATGGCAGGTGCTAATTCCTGCCCCGCTTGCCTTAAAGTGGGGAAAGATGAGGAAGATGCTGGCAACTATGCTCCGTTGCCTCTTCCCATCATTCGAAGAGGCTTTTTT
>JBEKKY010000210.1:0-7107 GCA_050010475.1 Acidobacteriota bacterium
TTCAATCGTTTGACTGCTCAAGCAAAGGAGCAGACGCTGTTGCGCATCAATCGCCAGGGCAACGGCTCCTTCGTCGTCATCTCGCCGGACGAAAGCGGCAACGACGACCAGTAATACTTTCGACCCGGCTTTGCCCATCGCAAGCGAAGCCGGGTCTCTGTATCGGTCGACAAAACTAAATCGGAGCCGGATTCCGGCCTTACTCGCGGCGAAGCAGTACTATTCTGCAGCACTTGGTAGGGTCGGGAACTGGCGCGGTGACCCCGTAGGAGTATCCTTGGCTGTGTCGGGGGTTTCCCCCTCTGTGCCCGTTTAGGATTCTCCGTGGCTCCGTCTCCAGCCCCCGCTGCAGCGCACGCAGCGTGCGGATTTGCCGCACTACGCGCTCCCGCACACTTCACAGCATGGAAGCACTATGGACGGCTTTTTTGCAGATCACACCTTCTTTAAAAACCACCACCATATTTCGGCGCCACGTCGGCCGACGCTCCTTATAGTTCGATGGGCGTGGGCCTCCACTACCCTCCATCAATTCTTGCCCAGAAAGTCCGCAAAGTCGCGCAGCTTGTTGGAATGATAGGGGCTGCGGAGCTTCAGCAGGGCCTTCTCTTCAATCTGGCGGATCCGCTCTCGAGTCAACTGGAATATCTCACCAACTTCCCGCAAAGTGTATTCCTTCCCTGTTTCATTCAGGCCGTACCGCATGCGCACGATTTGTTGTTCACGGGGGGACAGCAACTGCAGAGCAGAATCTGTCACCTCTCGAAGATTACGATTCATTACAGCTTCGTCCGGCGAAACCGCGTTTTTGTCCTCAATAAACTTGTTCAGCAGGGCATCCGGGTTATCCCCGATGCTGGCCTCCAGTGAAATAGGTTCCTGAGCAGCTCTTAAAATATCCGTCACTTTTGAAACCGGAGTCTTTAGCTCCTCAGCAAGTTCAAGCACGGAATGCGCACGCCCTAAAAGCTTGGTAAGCTCGTTTGCGGCTTTCAGAACATGGTTCATGGCTTCCACCATGTGAGCTGGAATCCTGATAGTCCTCCCCTGATCCGCAATTGCACGCGAGATGCTTTGACGAATCCACCAAGTCGCATAGGTCGAGAACTTGTAACCTAAACGGTAGTTGAATTTATCAACTGCCCTCATAAGTCCGATATTGCCTTCCTGCACAAGATCCAATGTATCCAGTCCAGGATACGACCATTTCCTAGCCATGCTGATAACCAGACGCAAATTGGACTGTACGAATTGGTCTCTTGCCTGCAGTATTTCGGCCTTGTTTCCACGGATCAGGGCCAGGATTTTACGCAATTCGTCAACATTCGTCAGGTACTCTGCCTCGAGTTCCTTTAGATGAGTTCGAGCCGTACGCAAAGGTTTATGGTTCAATTCCTTATGGTGCAAGAGTGCGCTGATTGCCGCATGGGCTTCTTCCATCCGGTGCAAGACGTCTTCCACGCTGTCGATCAATCGGCCGATCTGGTTTTCGCTAAAGTCTATTTTCTGTAGCGAAAGAAAGATCGCCTCCCTGTTGCGCTGAATTTTACTTAGATCAACATCGGACTTTCTCTCCCGCGACTTGCCTCTCTGGGAACTCCCTCTTGCAAGCCTGTATTTGGCTTCCAGCTTTTCGAGACGAATGATGACCTGGCGAATCTTCCGGAAACGAATCCGTGTACGTTCTTCAAGAGTCATCTCGTTCTCAACTTCTCGTTTTTCCTCTGTGCCGAACTGAGGCTCGGCGGCAGGCGCTCCGGTGGGGTGAAGTTCATCCGCTATTTCCATTATCTTTGATGAGGTGATAGTTGTCAGAGACAGAAGCAAAAGCGTATTAAGCTTTGCGGATTCGATTTTCTTGGCCAAATGGACTTCTTGTTCACGCGTGAGCAATGGAATCTTACTCAGGCTCCTGTAGTAAATAAGAATCGGATCTGCCGAGGAAGCTGTCTCTTCCCCTTTCCAAATTGCCCTGCTTTCGTTTGGAATGGGCTCAAACCTGACTTTGTCGACGTAGTTTGCTCTCATAAGTCTTGGAAATGTCTCAGAAGTACCCGGACTTTCGTTATCCAAATCGATTGATTCGCATTCGGTTTCTTCAGCGATGTCGTCTTGTTCCGATTCGATCATGGTCAGTAATTCAAAGACAAACCCTCACATTCATTATAACATCACTTACATCAGTGGGATATTCGAAGAAATTACCTGTTCACTCATAGGCAGTTATACCCAAGCATGCGAATCATGAAGGGTTTTCCATTTCACAAGCGCCCCCTGACAAGTGATCGCCGCCAAACAAAACGTGAACGAAAACCGGGTCATAATTGAGGTGTGCGCCCGCGACATAGGAATAATCCCTTGTCTGCAGAACCAGTTTCGCATTGCTCCGGGAAACCCATTGGTGTATCCTACTACTCGTAAGCGTTAAGCGCTGAACTTCATCGCCGAAATCAGAGCGCAACTCGCGCAATAACCGCCAACGGCACTCTCCTTCCGACGCGGTAGGTGTGTGATGGAATTCCACAAGCACATTCTCTATATCAACAACCATCAAACGCATCGCGCTTCACCTATCCCGGCGTTCTAACCCCGGAACTCCACTGTGCCAAGCCGGCGATCACGGCCTTGAAAAGTTGTGAAGCTCCTCTAGGAAATTCTGGCGCTATGGAGAAAATATATGGCGCACAATCACGGCAATGAATATCAGATCAGAATTGTTCACGAGGACGGAACTGAGGAACTGAGCGGGTCGATGAACAGCACGGAGCAGGTTGCCCGGGCGATGATTGCGGCCCACAGGCCGCAAGGCAAAGCTTGCTGGCTTCTGGTACGAAACATTCTCTGTCCCGACTGCTCAGATAGGGAACAGATAATAATGGAATGTCCCTTTGCGAATATCCCGTCTCCACGATATATGCCACACGACTCCGGTTATCTGCAGATAGTGGAGTCGCGGAACCTATACTCTTTGGGCTTTTCAGCATCAAGGCATACGCCGTAGGCTGGCACACGCACCAAATCGGTATTAGTATTATGGTGCGGGGTGTGAATAGTTCTGCTGGGTGTTGGGCTCCATGGGCGACAGGAAATGGTCCTGACAGAGACGCGCCTTGTTGCGGGCATACTGGTGAACGTGAGTGTTACGGATCCGGATTGAAGTGCTTGCTGTCCTCGACGACACCGACCGTCGTGAACCTCTTACCCAGGCGCCGAAGTGTACCACCCTTCGGGTCCTGTATTGTGACAGAGGAGAACATCATGAAATCAGGAACTAAGGAAGATGTAAAGGGTAAGACTAAGAAGCGGTTGGGGAAACTGATGAAGGACCCCACCTTGGAAGGCAACGATGAAAACAAAGTCGGGAGGGTCCAAGAGAAGATCGACCCTGTCGATTGGGAAGCTCTGCTCAATGGCATCTTCCGCGGGAAGACCACAATAGAATGTGGAATGGACCGCAACATTTTCCGGCAAGGGCAACCTGCGGATTCTTTGTTCTACCTCCGACAAGGCAAGGTGAAGCTCACGGTTATATCCCAACAGGGCAAGGAAGCGATCGTCGCCATTCTGGACGGCGGAGAGTTCTTCGGCGAGGGATGCCTCGCAGGTCAACCTTTGCGTATGGCAACGGCCATTGCGATGAACGATTGCACTCTTGACAAGATTGATAAGCCGCTGATGGTGCGCATGCTTCACGAGCAAAGCGACATCTCGGAATTGTTTGTCAAGCATCTTCTTTCACGCAACATCCGATACGAAGCGGATCTCGTCGACCAACTTTTCAACTCGAGCGAAAAGCGTCTGGCCCGGATCCTTTTGCTGCTCGCTCATTTTGGCAAGGAAAGCAGAGCCGAACCTGTGCTCCCCGGAGTCAGTCAGGATAGCTTGGCACAAATGGTCGGCACAACCCGGTCGCGGGTCAGTCATTTCATGAATAAGTTCCGGAAGCTGGGCTTTGTTGATTACAGCGAAGGCACCAGGTTGACGGTTCACAGTGGCCTCCTCAGCATGGTCCTGCACGACTAGTTTCAGCGCCTTCCCCAGCGTTTCATCTTGTCAGTGCCTCGCATTCTGTTGACCTGTAGCGCTTGATTCTCTATGCCTGCTCTGATTGTCAACCCCAACAGGAGGAGCAATTCGAAAGAAGACTTCCGTGGGTGGCGGTGATCGGATTGATAATTCTGTGAGTAACCTTGATAGGCAAAGAAGTTTTCCCATCCAATCCCTGCCAGTCCTGTTTTCCGCCGTGATCTGCTGTGAATTTCCCTTATTCCCCTTACCAACATTCCTGCTTTGCTCTTACCATGCAGGATAGAAATGCTTATAAAGGAACGGACGGGTCCACGCGTTCATCCACGGGCAGACCACCACGGAACTTTCCACATACGCGGCTCCATCGAGGAGGGACGACGAATTCCCTCTTCGGCGTTTGACGTTTATTGTCAAGCGAGGATAGCGAAACGATTAACGAAAACCTTAGGGGAGAACCTCATTGATGACAAAAGAATTCAAAGTTGGGGATCATGTTGAGTGGAACTCGGAAGCAGGCCGGGTCCGGGGAACGATTAAGAAAAAGATCACTTCTGAAATCACATTCAAGGGGTATACAGTCCGCGCCTCGAAGGAGGAGCCGCAGTATTTGATTAAGAGCGACAAAACGGATCACTTGGCCATGCACAAAGGTTCGGCGCTCAAGAAGATCAGTGCAGGCAAACACTGATTTTAAGCCTTTATTTACTGCTCGCGCCCGGTACTGGGTTTTGCCCAAGGGTCGCGATCTTCATCGTTATACTTATCGGCCGGTCTTCCGCTCCCGCACGTCCTCGGCTCCCTTCCCGGTGATCAGCCGCGCGGAACGGTTGCGCGTGAAGTAGTTCCATCCCCATTGCAGCAATACCAGCAGCCGGTTTTCGAACTCCACCAGACTCATGAGATGCACGAAGAGCCAGGCCAGCCAGGCAAAAAACCCTGAGAATTTGACCCATTTCAGGTTGGCCACGGCCGCTGAGCGGCCGATCGTGGCCATCGTGCCCAGATCCCGGTGATGGAACGGCGGCAAGGTCTTGCCCGCGAGCCGCGCCTGTATCAGGCGGGCTGCGTAGCGTGTCATTGGCGATCTCGCTCGGCGCGCCGGCCAGTTCGACCCCGGTCGGCCCGCCGCCAATGACGACGAAGGTCATCCAGGTATGCACCCGCGTCGCATCTGATTCGCGCTCGGCCTGTTCGAAAGCATAAAGGATGGACCGGCGGATGGTCGTGGCGTCCTCGATGGTTTTCAGCCCCGGAGCCAGTTTCTCCCAGTCATCATGGCCGAAGTACTGGTGGCTGGAGCCGGTGGCCACGATCAGCGTGTCGTAGGGCACTTCGCCGCCGTCACGCAATTGGACGCGGTGGCCGGCGATATCGATGCCGACCACTTCACCGAGCAACACCCGCGCGTTGTGCTGTCGGCGAAGGATCGACCGCAGCGGCGAGGCGATATTGGCCGGCGACAGCCCGCCCGTGGCCACTTGATAGAGCAGCGATTGAAAAAGATGGAAATTTCGCCGGTCGATCAATGTGACATGCACCGTCGCATGCCGTAGGGAGTGGACGGCCTGCAGCCCGGCGACCCCCCCGCCAATGACCACGACGCGATGGTGCTTGTTCATGTCGCGATCCTCTACCTTCTCATAAATTTATTTTGTCGGGCCGTCAAGTCAAACGGACTTCATGAGGCATTCCCCCCGGGATAAGTCACTTGCAGGCCGCGGACCCTGGCGAAAGGCGTAAGCGTGTGCGGTTTGGATTGGGTCGGGCTGAAGACATGGCGCACCGCCGTGCCGCGCACGGTGAGCGCATCCGCAATCAGAGAACGGTGGCAGCGCCAGGGGACCGCTTCGGCGCACATGATGACGGTCCGCTCAGTGGCGGCCAGTCCGATCAGTTCCTCCAGCGCCTGCGCAAAGGCTGGCGTCTGCATATAATCGGCGAAGGCGCGAAATGAAGCGTTTCGCCATCCGGCGTTGGGCGAATTCACCTGCACATGGCGTAGACCACCCAGCGCTTTGAGGTGCCGGTAATGGAGGCGGCGACCGTGTAGGGCGCGGCTCAGCGCTTCGTGGCTAAACTGGGGGTTGTGACGCGAGCGCGGAATGGTGCGCACGTCCACCAAACGCCGGATGCCATAGATCCTGAGCAGCCGCACAAATTCCTCAATGCTGCGCGTGGAATGGCCCACGGTGAACACTTCGGCCCTGAAGAATTCGGGATGATCCTTGACATTTTTTACTTCAAGCGGATGGGTCTCGATGTTCATTTTTCGTCTCCCAACAGGCCTTGCCACGCCTGCTGATCTAGCGGGAGGTAGCCTTGTTCTCTTAGCCTAAGCACCGAACCGGCCGTATCATCCGGGCTTTGATCGTCGACGATCAGGATGTGAAGACGTTGGTCGATGCTCAAAATCGCCGGGATCAGATGCTCGATATTGTCACGCTCGTTATATGTGGGAATGATCACCAGCGGCTTCACAGGATCTGATCTACGCGGATTGGCGCGGATGAAAGCTAACAGGGACCGAATATCAGCGGGCAAAATCGATGAGGAGTTTCGGATGCTGCTCATCGATTTTGCCCGCGTTGATCCGCGTAGATTCGTGAAAATCCGTGGTTAAATTTGAATTCGGGTCATCAGCCGATTTCAATTCCGAAATCCGGGTTAAATTGACGCTGATCAGGGTGGATAGGGGAACGTCCCCTTTTGCCTCGTTTTACATCAGTGATTTCGAAGCAGCATGTGCATCGTCTCCTTTATTATGGATCCCCGCGTCGTCGACCGCATCCTCGGCATTGCGCAAGCGTGCGCTGCAAAACCCAGGATCCATTTGAACCAAGGCCGCCGGCGCTTCGCCGACGGTTTTCTCAGCGACGGAGAAGACGCTCTTCGTCGCTGAGAAAATGTTGTCCGAGGCGATGAAGATGTTCTCCACCTCGGAGAAGATGCTCTCCGTCGCGGAGACCGTGGTCTCGACGACGGGGAAAATTGCTTCGATGACGGAGAAGATCTTCTGAATGCCGAAGACCATCGTCTCCGAAACCGGGAAGATCCTCTCAGCCTTCGAAAAGATCTTTT
>JBEKKY010000211.1:0-6425 GCA_050010475.1 Acidobacteriota bacterium
AGCTTGCCAATGTCATATTCCTGATATGGCAGAAATTTTACTTAATTGTTGATCGGAGTTGGGTTGAGATTAAAAATTTACCCACTCGCTTTGGAGGAGACCCAATTAAAATTCAGGTCATCAACCGAATCCAACTTCCGAATCCGGGCTTAAAAAATCTGGCGACCTGGATGGATCCATCCGGGTAATCCAACACTGAAGTAATAGGAAATCTGTGGCGCTTTTTATCTGCGATGGGCGATCGCGATGTCGATGACCCCGTCCTGGTTGAAATCGCCGAGGACATAGTAAATCGACGGATCCGATATCGTATTCGCGAGAGAGCTGATGCTGCCGTCTTTCCCGTTCACCACCACAATGGAAACCTGGTTCCCGACATGCTGGACGTACACAACATCGTCGATCCCATCACCATTCAGGTCTGCTTTGGACTGCAGGAAGGGGAATGATTGCAGGGGAAGTACAGTGGATTCAACAAAGGTTGCATCTTTCTGGTTCAGGTAAACAGAAACAGTAAGATCACTATAGTTCGTGAGCAGCAGATCGTTCACGCCATCCCCGTCGAAATCGTATGGCATGATTGACGAGTAAACCCTATCTATCAAGGATGTGGGGAGAAATATAAATCTCCTTAATCCATTCCCATCTACAACAATCCTCTTATCATCCGCCAGCATTACGGCAATGTCGGGCGACCCGTCGCCGCCGAAATTGGCGATCGCCGCGGCAGCCGGTCCGAAACCGCCGTAAATATCCGATTTGAGGACGTAGTTGCCCTGCCCATCATTGATATAAACAAAAGCTCGGTTATTCACCCTGCTGGTGATGACCAGATCGGGGAAGCCGTCGCCGTTCAGGTCTCCTACGGCGATTGATTCCTGATTGTCAGGATTTCTTAAGATGATATTCAGATCGAAAGACTGCTTGCCGAAGCCAGCCAAGTCAAAGGTGGCCGCACTGCTGTTCGATGGAACGATAAGATCCTGTGCTGTGGCCGTAGTGGCCGCGACCTGTTGATCCGCGAAATTGCCTATAAAAAGAAAAATGCCGTTTGTCTTGGCAGGATCCCCCCCCGAGGAAGATGGATTGTCTGCAGTCTTTTGGACCTGCTTTGCCGCGGAATCAGGGCTCGATGTCTGCTTCGCCTTAGCGGGAGCCTCATCGTTCGAGGCAGTCGTCAGGGCTTCCTCAAAGGGATTCGTTGTGGAACTATCTTTATCCAATGAGCGCTTCAAATCTTTTTCGCGAAGCATGTTCAAAAGGTCGGCCACGCCTGATGAAATGAAGTCACCAGCACGGGCTTGTGCATCGAAGTTGCCCGACCGCAACCTTGGCATTGGATCCTGCGGACCCAATTTCCCGGAATTAGAACCGTTGCGGTTTTCCGGTAACTGGACGGATTCCGCGGGCGACTCCTGATCCGAAGGAATCCACCATTCAGGTTTGGACCCGGCATCCCACGAAAGGCTTTGGTGGCCGATGTTATTGCCGTCATAGATCACATGGATTCCCGGAGACAACTCAGAGCTGTGGAAATGGCTGCTGGCCCTAAGGAGAGGGCTATAAACAGGATTTTCACTATTTAAGCTGGAACCCTGGTTTCCGGAATAGTCGTCTCTGACAGATAGGATTTGTCCGAGAGAGCCGATTACAGAAAAGCAAATAAACAAGAGGAGGATCAGCGACACTAATATAATAAGAGGCTTCCTTTTCTCAACGGTCGCCCAAAGCCTTCCTTGCACGGTTGCCTCTCACGCAGTGTAAAACAGGCAGTTAATTAGATTTGCTATAACCTGCCCAAGCCAAGGCTTATCTCGGTCAGATAGTAGAGCTTATTAGCAAACGGTCGAAAATGTAAAGAAAATTCTTCCCCTCTCCACATTTGGAGTAAATTTCTTCCGTTTCCCTCATCGGCACAAAACGGAGTTCCTTTGGCAGGATTCCGGAATCATTGGTGATCCGGGTCGCAGAAAATTAAAAATTACAAATCAATTTTTTTGTGACCTTACAGCGAAAGCCGGTGTAGCCCTCAGGCTTACTGGGGTGTGTAAAAAAGTTGTGACTTTTTTCGATTCTGAATATCGAAACATTTGCAGGCTTGCAGGATTTCTTGGCGTAGCCCCCGGAGTTGCCAATGAAGTACGAAATGTGCACAATAGGTACCGGCAATTGTTCTTCCGGATACTCTTGGCATGGGAACAACGGAAAATCTACCCAATTCATTCTCGCCGCCCGATATCGTCATGGAGTTACCAGAAGCTCTGGATACATATCTGAACAAAGCCAAATTGGGAGATCCGGAGTCTTTTTCCGAGATCTATGACCGGTATGTCGTCAGGATATTCAATTTTGCGCTTCACCTGGTCGGATCCCGCGAGGATGCCGAAGATATCACGCAGGAGACATTTCTGCTGGCTTACCGGAATTTGAAGGATCTGCGCGATCAGGCTCATTTCGAGCAGTGGCTGTATAAGATAGCGCGCAACGAGATATACAAGAACCGGAGGAAAGCGAAGCTCAGGCCCGATTCCCTGGACGATACGGAAAAGGGAATTATTCACATACTGAAGAGCGCGGATCCGGCAAGCAATCCCGAAAACAACCTGCTTTCGGGTGAACTGGGAGAAAAACTAAAGGCGATTTTCAGATCGCTCCCCATGCAATACAAGGAGACGCTGGTGCTGGCTACGTTGCAGGGATTGAGTTACCAGGAAATCTCCGGGATTATGGGGCGCAGCTTGTCCTCGGTCAAGACGGACGTGTACCGGGCCCGACTGATAATTACAGAGAAGATGCGGAAGTATTCCAGCGTATAGAGGCTATGTGATGAGCGGAAGGAATTGCATCGAGGGGATTTTGCTTTCGGCATATCTCGACGGCGAGTTGGGCGACGAGGACGCCGCGCGGGCCGAAATGCACCTCGCCACCTGCTCGAAATGCTCTACCTTTTACGAGGGCATGAAAAGCGATCGCAATCTGCTCGTCGGAGCTTTGCCCGACGAGGCGCCGCCTGCAAACATAAAGGTTCAGCTCTTCCAGAGAATCGATGCTGAACCCGAGGCAAATCAACCGTCAGGCATCCTGGCATGGACTTGGCCTGGATGGATTCTTTCTTTGAGGTCCAGATCCTGGGCACTTGCCTGCGCCTCTATCGTTTTGTTGGCAGTCATTCTGTCGGCTTTTCATCTGCAAAACCACATTGAATACGGAAGGATGCTGGCTGAAATCGATCATTCCAGAACAGAATGGGTAGCGCTGGGCAAGGCAGGAAATCCTTTTAATATCGATATCAATGGGGCGCCGTTGCGCCCATCGACGAAAAATCCATTTGCGGCTTATTTGAATGGGCACTGAGTACAGCTGAATGAATAGCAGTGAGGAACTTCGATGTTTAGTCTAATCAAGAGAGTACGTCATAAAATATTGTTATCCATATTCCTAGCAATTGTTGCGCTCGGATCGGTGCAAACAAGCGTGGTATTCGCCTTCCAGTCTTCCCCGACTCCGGAAGAGAGGAAGCTCAAAATCGCATCCGTGCAGCATGATTTGATTCTTCTGCTCATCGAAAACAAGAACTTTGACCAGGTAGAATCGGAATGGAAAAAAGTGCTCGACCTCAAGCTGGGCGCCAAGTTTGAGGGGCAGATTGCAGACAGTCTTTTGCTTATCGCATTCAATCTATCGGAAGCGAAACAGCTGTCCCTGGCTCTAAAAATAATAGACGATAGTCTGTCGACCGTGCCATTCAGCAACAAAAGCAAGTCTGACCTTCTCAAATTAAAAGCTTCCATCTACGTGGAATTGGGCGATTCGGAAGACGCCATCAAAGCTTACCAGTTTGCAAGAGATCTGTTGAACAAGTAAATTCACCGTCTGTAGAGAAGATCCCGTTTGACCGGATTGAACCCGCTCTCGCGAATAAATTCCCGCGCTTTTTCCTCCGTATTCAAGCCGTAACTCTTCAAAACGTTTTCCTCGATCACGACAGAAGAAATATCGTCTGCACCGGAATGCAGCGCAAGCGATCCAGTGCCTCGCCCCAAAACCAGGATGGAAGCCTCGATGTGAGGTACATTATCGAGGAAAATCCTGCAGATGCCGAGCAGCTTTAAATATTCCTGCGCCGGAACGCTGCGGACAAAGAATTTGTCGGTCTGTTTTTGAAAAGTCCACGGGATGAAGGCCAGGAACCCTCCTGTCCGGTCCTGAAGGTCGCGCACGGTCCGAAGGTGCTCGATGATTTCTTCACGCGTTTCACTTGAACCGATAACGATGTTTGCACTCCCGGGCAGGCCTTCTTCATGGCAGGTCTGCATGACGCGCACCCAATCCGCCACCGAGCCCTTATCGGGCGACAGCAGCGCCCGCATCCGGTCGCTGAGTATTTCCGCGCCCGCACCGGGAGTTGAATCCATTCCGGCTTGCTTTAATTCCCGGATGACATTGCGCAGCGGCATCCCCGTCTGGCGTTCCATCTCCATGATTTCGACCGGGGAGAACGCGCGAATGTGAATTCCCGGGCCAAAGGTTTTTTTCACGGCGTGCAGGACGGTCAGGTAGTAATCAAATAGAATACCGGGATTCACTCCTCCCTGCAGGAACAGCTGATTTGCTCCGAGCGACATGGAATCCCGCATTTTCTGTACGATTGCATCGACGGAAAGAACAATGCCGGAGGGAGAGCCTACCGGCTCATGGAAGCTGCAGAATGAGCAGTTCACGCGGCAGAAGGAGGTGTAATTCACGATGCGGAACACTGTGTAGGTCACGACGGACGGATCGTGCCGGCGGTTGCGAATTGCCCGCGCGGCGGCGATCACCTTCAGGAAATCCGCGGAGTTGTACAACTCGAGCGCTTCGGAGGGTGTAATGCGTTCTCCTTCAATGGCCTTTCCCAGGATGGAATCACTCGGCTCTGATCTGAAAATTTCCGTCATATTGACCAGAGCTTAACCTCAAAGGCTCGAAGACTCCAAGCAAAGACTTTGAGTCTTTGAGTTTATAGTGTGGAGGCGGTTTAAGAACTCCTTCTGCTTTTGAACCGCGAAGACCTCCAAGACCTCAAAGTATCTGTTTTTCTTCGAGGTCTTTGCGGTCTTCGTGGTTTGCTTTTAAAGCTCGCTGAGTTCTTAAATCACCTTATGCGCTTGCAGGTGTCTGAATAGCGCTGCTAGAATCCCAGTTTTGTTGCCAAGCTTGGTGGTGACGCACGCCGGAGGTCGAGTACCACCCGGAGTCAGTTTCAACCACCATAGGAAATTATTATCGCGATGACCGGTGGCCTAGAGCTTATGCGTTCTAAATTGCAGGCGTTTTGCACAATGCTCCTGGAAGCGTCCTGGCTTGCGGCGGCCACCATTCTTCCTCTCTTCTTCAACACCTCTTCGGTTCAAACATTTGAGCCCGATAAGATGTTCGTGCTCAAATCACTTGTGCTCCTTTCCGGGGCGGCGTGGCTGCTGCGGGAAATTATCAAGGGCGAATGGGATGTGCGGCAGCAGATTCCATGCCTTCTGCGGAAGCCGTTGGTCGCACCTGTCCTCTCAGTTGCTGCGATTTACGTGCTGAGTTCTATCTTTTCGGTTGCACCCATCTTGAGCTGGTGGGGGACGTATTACGAAGCTCAGGGGACGATTGCATTTCTCTGCTACGTCGTTCTGTTTCTGATAGTGCTCACAGAATTGCACAGCCCTGCCCAGCTGAAGAGACTCCAATATGTTCTCATTCTAACCAGCCTTCCCGTTTCCGCCTATGCGATCCTGCAGCATTTTGGCGGAGATCCCTTTCTATGGACAAATGCGTACGAGAAGCGCTCCGGGGGGAGCATGGGGAACCCGATCTTCCTGGGCGGCTACCTGGTCATGGTGATTCCTCTGACTCTTTGTCGGATCATTGGTGGATGGAAAGGCTTGCGCAATGGCGGCGATCGACGTCCCAGGTTCGTCCTGGTCGGCTGTTCGGGCATCGCTTTAGCACTGCAGTTGTTGGCGTTCTTCTACACCCAAAGCCTCGGACCACTGCTGGGACTGGCCGGATCGGGGTATCTGTGCCTCTTTATTTTTTTGGTGTTGAACAAGGGACCTCGACGAAAAGGGCTAGTATTTCCTGCAGCGGCTGCCGGATTGGGCTTTCTTGTCCCGTTCCTGACGCTAGCTGCTACCCTCGCTTTCTCAAAATTTTCTCCGGGAAGCGTGTTGCCGCGCCTTGCAGCTGTTTTTGCAGCGGTTGCCGTGTTCTATTGGTTTGTTTGGCGTACGCAGTGGGGACGAAGCTGGCTGTGGTTGACCTGGCTGACACAATCGCTAGCCCTGATTATCGCTTTTGCCATTTACCAGGCTCCTGCAGCCGTAGGGATTCCGGGCCAGATGTCATCGCTTAGCCGCATAGTCCGATTCTCGGATGAATCCTTCAAACATCGACAGGCT
>JBEKKY010000212.1:0-10226 GCA_050010475.1 Acidobacteriota bacterium
TCGTAGGTACCGCCCAAGACTACCGAACCATCACCGCCCTCTCCATCACCATATTTTCCCTTTGGCCGTGGTAGTTTCAGTACTTCGTCGTAGTTGAACTTTTCCTCGAAGTATTCGCAGTTGGCGAAGAAGTCGAAGAGTTTGAATGCTTTCTTCTGCGGCTCTTTCACACTGTCTTTGATGCTGTCATCGAAAAGCTGTTCGAGGAAGTTGTGCTTGCGTGTTCCGCGCCCCTTGATCTGGATGAAGTCAGTCGGCGAGAAAATCGGTCGAAACAGGCCGAGATTGAGAATGTCCGTGCAATCATAGCCTGTGGTCATCATGCCAACCGTTACGCAGACACGCGCTTTGCTGGTCTTGTAAGCAGGCAGGAAGTTGGCCGAACCGAGAAGATTGTTGTTACTGAAGTTGATGGTGAATTGTTGGGCGTCAGGAATTTGGGATGTGACCTGCACAGCAAAGTCGGACTGGTACTTGCCGGGGAACATCCGGTCGGCCATCTGATTGAGGATCTGTGCCAGTTTGGCCGCGTGGTTCTGGCTCACAGCGAAGATGATGGATTTGCCGATCTCGCCGCTAATGGGATCGCGCAGAGCGTTTTCGAGGAAGGTTTTGCAGAAAAGCTGGTTGGTTGCGTCGGCAAAGAAACGCTTCTCGAACTCGCGCTGCTTGAAAGATTCCTCCTGTTCCTCGCCGTCATCGTCGGTAAACGAGACGACGAAACCCTGTTCCGAGAGTAGCTCAGTTGTGATTTCGGTGCGGGCATCCACTACCGTGGGATTGATCAGGTAGCCATCTTTCACACCATCCAGCAAGGAGTAGCGAAAGGTTGGTTGGCTGTTCTCGCAGCCGAAGGTGCGGTAGGTATCCAGCAAAAGACGGCGTTCGGCCTCGCGTGGGTCGCGAGTGGAAGGATTGGTTTTGTCAAACCGCCTGAGGTAATCGCGCGGCGTGGCGGTGAGGCCAAGCTTGTAGCCGATGAAATAGTCGAAGACGGCGCGGGCGTTGCCCCCGATGGAGCGATGAGCTTCATCGGAGATAACCAGGTCAAAGTCCGTTGGAGAGAAGAGTTTCTGATATTTGTTGTTGACGAGCAAGGATTGCACGGTGGTGACGACTATCTCCGCGCGCCGCCAGTCGTCCCGGTTTTCCTTATAGATGACTGTCTTGAAGTCGGCGGATAGTAGTAGCAGCGGCGAGTCAGATTTCTTGCCAGCCTGGTCTTCCAGTTCGAGTCGGTCCACCAGGAAAAGGACGCGGCGAGCATTGCCGGAACGCAAAAAAAGCTTGATGACGGCAGCGGTTGTAAGGGTTTTGCCGGTTCCAGTGGCCATCTCGAACAAGAATCGATCTTTGCCTTCTCTGATCGCCGCCTGAAGTTTGTGGATGGCCTTCAGTTGATAGGGTCTGAGAAATCGCAGTTTGTTGGCTTGGATGAAGCCGGAGCGTTCCGTTTCATTCCGCCATGCTGCTTCTGATTGGTAGTTCGGACGTTGGGTGAGAACTATGTAGTCGTCGCCTACTTGCTCTTCGATGAGTCGTTGTGGATTTGGTGTGACCTTCTGGTAGCCAATCACCGAGTCCGGGGTCGGGAAGGATGTAATGACGTAAGGATTGCCACGTTCGAGGTCCCAGAAATAATGCAAGTTGCCGTTGGAAAGGATAACGAAGCGGCAGTTCTGAGAACGTGCATTCTTTCGAGCCTGCTCCTTGCCGACAAGCGGATTCTTATCCTCCGACTTTGCCTCAAGAACTATGAAGGGGAATCCCTTCGCATCTAGGAGGAGGAAATCAATAAAGCCTTTGGCGGTTTTTTCAAAATTGTCGCCAAGGGCATCGAGCTCGATTGATTTAATCTTGATGTTAGGTTCAAGGCAAATATTGGCAGGGATGTCGCCTGAGGGGAAGAATTGCCAACCTGCCGCTTCAAGCAGTTTGTTGATCTTGATGCGCGCAGCGGCTTCTTTCATCTGCGCTTCCCCCAGAAGAAGTTTGCGTGTCCACTTTCGAAACCGAGATTCACGCCTCCCTTTGGACGGCAATTTGCGGTGGTCTTTTCCGATGATTTTGGCATGATTCCGCTATGAACTCCCGTTTGGCAAAGAAACAAATCTGGTTCGAATGGGCGGCATTTTACCACCATTGATCCCCAAATTGTTGGATGCTTTCGTTGTTTGGTCTTGTTCCCCCGATGGCTTTTCGTCGGCTGGCCCTATTTCACCATGGATAACGGTGGCGGAGCCTTTGGAAATTCCTATTGGACAATTTGGAGCGGGCCGGCGTTGCCCGATCCGTAGCAATGAAGTTAACCGGACATAAAACCGAAGCTGTCTACCGGCGATATGCTGTCGTTTCAGAATCGGATTTGGCCGAAGGCGTGGCAAAGTTAGCGGCACTGCAGGAAACCGGTGGTAACGGCGATACAAACCTAACGTTGTTGCCTTCCCCGAAAAGACTTCGGACGAAGTAAAATTAAAATCCGCTTTTTGCCCACTATTGCCATCCCTGTAAGTTGTTTTTTTCGATGCCGGGGATGGGAATCGAACCCACACGCCCCTTGCGGGGCCCAGGATTTTAAGGTCAAATCACCGCTTTGCTGTAAGTCATTCAATTAGCTGCACTTTACTTTTAATGCTCTGTTTCTAAAACACTGTTTGTATGTTTTTGCATCTGTTTGGAGGAAAATAGGCAAAAAATAGGCAAACGATTTTGCAAGTTCCTTTCCAACGGAGATCCTCCATAATCCGAGGCTTGTTTTGCGGTTCACGGCTCTAGAGATTCATCTTGCACAGCAGGGCTTCCCAGCTCGAGTGGGAGCGTAGCAGATTAAAGATGGCACGGACATGAGCCGGAGCAGTCATGGCATTACCTCAGGCAACTGTCCTGCTATGGCTCAAAGCTACAAAGGCATGCCGTACGGTACGCCTAACATGTTGGAATTGCTGCCGTCGACCTGAATCATTAGCGTTTTGCGCTCAGGCGAGGTACTGGACCGAGATTGCCGGCCGCTTTTTTCAAAATAGCGCGGAACCAGATATGTCCAGGATCCTGGTCCTGATAGCGGTGCCACTGCAGGCAATGCGTAACCTTTGGAATGGCAAAAGGAGGGCGGATCAGTTTGAGCGGCAGGTGCGCTGCGCAGAGCCGCGCCAATCGGGTCATGACGGTAGCAATTCTGTCGGTCCCGATGACAAGCCGACACGCAACCTCGAAATCTTGTGTAACCACCTCGATTTTTCTTATCTCTCCATAGCGTGCCGTAAACCATTCCTCAAAAATTGCCTGAGCATGGCCGAAATGTACAGCGATCTGGCCGATCTCGAGAAATCGTTTTAGGGAGATGGTGTTTCCAACCAGCGAGTTTTTGTGCCATACCACGCACGTATGCGTATCCTCGAACAGCGCTTCCTTCGGATGTGTTGCCAGTGCATGGACAGAAGGGCGGATAAGAAAATCGATATCTCCCTTTTCAAGCTTCTGATCGATACTCTCATCCAAACGCACGAGTTCGAACCTGATTCCAGGCGCCAACCGCACAACTTCCTGCATCACCTGGGGCATCAAAACAGCGGTCACATAGTCCGATACTGCAAGACAGAACTTCCGATTGGAGGCCGCTGGGTCGAATTCTGCTTTGGAAGCGACCGTGTGCTGTATCTGGATCAAGCAACTGCGCACCGGTTGCACCAGGCTCTCAGCCAATGGGGTCAGGACCATTCTGCGGCCTGCCGGAACTAAAAGTTCATTCCCGAAGTACTGCCGCAGGCGGCCAAGGATTATGCTGGTCGCCGGCTGGCTCAAGTGAAGCCGTTCGCCGGCGCGCGTGACACTCTTTTCGGTCAGCAAAGCATCTAGGGCTACCAGCAGCCCGGCATCGAAGTTGCGCAAGTCCATAGAATCCTCAGGCATTTAAAATTCAAATTAGAATATATATCAAACATTCATTGTACAAATAGCAACATTGCCTGTTAATTTCGGGTTCGGAAGGAAATCAGACTTAGCCCCTCTCAGCCAGGAAGAACAATCCAAAGCATCTGCCAAATATTATCGGGATCCCGTGCCGCCCGATCCCGCCCATCTGGCGCTGATGGATACCCCGTGCGACTCCTCAAAGGCTACATATCCGGAGCAGATGAATGACCTGCTCGATCCAGGCGACCTGCCAGTTGAAATCGGATGGTGCAACCTGCCCAACGGAGCTGGTTTTATCGCCAACCGGAACGCATATAGAAACGTAACGGCTGAAATGATTGAGTGGTGGTTTGCCTGGCATCCGCTCGAAGATCTGCGTTATCGCATATGGTATCCGCCGCAGCATGCCGGAATTACGTTGAGTCCGGAGTCCCGCAAAAGGATTCTTGACACGAACGTACCCATTCCCGAGAAGAACTGGGGCGTTACTCACCATGTTACCGAGGACTGCGGCTGTGGAATAGAAAACATCGATATCACATTCCTTTCGCCCAAGGATTTCGGCTTTGATATGACGCGATGGAAGGAACCGTACGTATCGACTTTCGTGGGCGGCTTCGGTTGGTCCTGCCCGGCAGATAAAATTGATAATGCCATCAAGGCGCCGTCATTGATGTGCCACATTTTTCGGCGCGTTCCAGGAGGCCTGGAGCATCGAACGCGTTTCTGGATGGGTTATCGAATGTCCCAAGGCAAGCCTGAATTGGTCCTGCCGCCGGGCGTCTCAGTCCCGGCAATGGCCATTCAGGGTCTTGCACGGCACAATGTGCGAGAGTTCACAAATCTCGGCATCCTGCTTCCGGAGATCTATAAAGAATTCGGCGACCGGATGATCGCCTAGGCGTACCACTTCTACAATCCAGTTTTGGAGGCGGCATGAGTGCCAGCATTGAAATCAATAGAGATGAATGTACCGGCTGCAAGACCTGCGTCGAGGCTTGTTTTGTGGATGTGATCCGATGGGACGATGCCGAAGAGAAGCCGATGGTTGCGTATGAGCGGGATTGCGTCTGGTGCTTTACCTGTGAAATCAATTGCCCGGCTCAATGTATCAACGTCATACCTCAGATGCCGGGACAGCCGGTCCAACCGTACTGAACGTTTTTACCTGGAGAACAACAGAGGAGCCACACATGAGCGAAAAGATGAGGGACCCAATAGTCTTTAACACTGACGTGCTCATCATTGGCGGCGGTTTCGCCGGCCTTACCGTTGCAATCAGGATCAAAGAGCTGTCTCCGGAAGCAAGCGTGCTACTCGTGGAGAAACAGACAATCGGCTGGGGAGGGAAAGCGAATAAAGGGGCTGGAGTTCTGTGGGTCCTTGCGCCTGGCGACGATATTGACGCCTTTGTTGATTTTCACGTGAAGAACATCGGGATTTATCTGAACGATCAGGATCTGCTGTATGCCATGGCCCGGGAATCCTACGAAGCAGCGCAGAAGCTCGCGGATTGGGGCGTCAAGGTAATGAAAACGCCGGAGGGGGACTTGGACATCAACCACCTGCCTTTCGGCTGGTCGCTGGCAGCAGCGGACCTGGACATGATGCAGCCGCTCAGAGCAAAGGCTGCGAAACTCGGAGTCCGGCTGCTTGATAAAATTCAGGTGGTAGCGTTATTGACACAGGATGATCGTGCAGCCGGCGCAGTCGGCTTCAACCTTCTCGATGGCCGCTTTGCCGTCTTCAGCTCAAAGGCCACAGTATTGGCTAACGGCGATTGCGATTTTGGTGTCATGCGAATGTGGGCCAATGCCTGTGGCGAAGGGATCGCCGCAGCCTATAATGCCGGGGCGGAGATGCGGAATGCAGAGTTCGGCAATTTTTACGATGTGATCAATAAAAGTACGGGCATCCCCATCGTTTTTGGCTTTGGCTGTCTCTACAACGCGCAAGGCGAGAATATAAGCTCTAAATATATTCAAGGCCCGCAGCCGGACATCCCGATTTCCATAATCCTTGGCATGGAAAAAGAGGTCATGGAAGGTAGGGGGCCCATTTATATCGACATGGCCGACTTTGTAAAATCCTCAGAGGGTGGCGGGGGAATATTTCGATGGGAAAGACCCCATTTCAAGGCGCTTTTCGGTCGTGAGTTTGAAAAGGTACAGCAATATGGCTCGCCGCCGGGAAAAAGAATTGAAGTGTCTCTCGGGTTTACCGGTGAGTTCTCCCCCGTCAAGGTTGACCATGAAATGAAGACAACCGTTCCAGGCCTTTGGGCAATCGGAGACACGAGCTATGCAGGTTCGGCATGGGCCGGTGCAGCTGAGGCGCCGCCCGGAAGATTGAGAGGCTCTGGATTGATGAACGCTCTAATCGCATCTTTGATGGCAGCGCCATCCGTGGCCCAGTATTCAGGAACGGCCGCTCCTTCTGTGCCGGATGATCGTGAGATCGTTCGCCTGAAAGAGAAAGTATTCGCGCCTTTGAATCGCAACCACGGCTACTCGGCTTCGGAGGCCACACGGAGCATTCAGGAAGTGGTGGTGCCCGTGAAGTACAGCATGCGCAGAAATAAGGAACGGTTGGAAGAGGCTCTGTCCAAAGTGGCGGCGGTCCAGGAAAAGCTGCCCGAACTACATGCTGAAGACCCACACGGCTTGGCCAAATGTCATGAAGCTTCCTGCATCGCTCTATGCGCTGAAATCGGCCTCAGAGCAGCTCTGGCCCGCACTGAAAGCAGAGGCTGGCATTACAGGGAAGATTATCCTCTCCAGGACGACCAGAATTGGCTCAAGTGGGTCATCGTCAAAAAAATGCAGAAAAACATGGTTGTTGCTACTGAGCCCATTCCCATTGAGCGCTACAAAATCAAGCCCGGTCAGGATGCGGCTGTGCCCGATGCAGTCGTGGATCACGATGAGCTTGTCGGTGTTACTCCCGAAATGATCGATTGGTGGTGGGTCAATATGGAAAAGGGATATCCCTTGTGGGAACCAAACGATCACAAATCATTCGTATGGGAAGTGCCGCCGCCCGCTGGTGGTTTTCTTGGCGCCATCCAGATAGCGGAGGAAAAAATGGGACCGCTTCCGCCAATGAAGATCCGGATTCGGTGGGACGATCCGGGCACCTGTCCCATTCCGCGTGTTTACGAGCATGCGATTGTTGCGTCCGGGATTAATCCCGATGGGGAGGTGCAAGCCATGATCCTCCACGAATACGAGAAGAGTCCCCGCGGGACCAGGATGCGCTCCACCATGCGCTTTCTCGGTCCCGTTCCTCCCGGCCTGCCTGAGATCTGGAAACTCCACGACAAGTCCGAGGTGACGACATTTCCAAGGTTCCTGCCAGATCTATACAGGTTATGGCAGGCCGTTAAGGACCCAACAATCAACAGACAATGTTCATTGAAGATAAAGAGGACTGCATAATAGGACAAAGCTCAGTAGTGGTGGAGATCGTGAAGGCGGACATAATCATTCTCCAGGTTCGGCTCGATTTCAAAAAAAGAGCATTGCCCTTGATGTTTTTTTGCGTGCCCACCGCCATGTAGCAGCCGAACGCGTTTGGTGAAAAAACTCAACCGAACTGCAAGTGTCCTTCGTTTACAGCATGGACGATCGTTACTCCAGGTAGGCCCCCTTATCGGCGCTCGTTGCATACTTTGCGAAATGTGCGAGATACCCTCTGGTGATCTTCGGCTCCGGCCTTTTCCAGGATCTCAGTCTTTGCGTGATATCCTCTTCGTTCAGTTCCACGCCCAGCCTTCGCGAAGGGATGTCTATTTCGATCATGTCGCCGTCTCGAAGCACCGCAATCGGTCCTCCGTCCATTGCCTCCGGCACTATATGCCCCACGCAAGGTCCGCCTGAAGTTCCCGAAAATCGCCCATCGGTAATAATGGCAACGGATTTATCAAGCCCCATGTCTACAAGGAGCCAGGTCGCCATTACCATTTCACGCATGCCTGGTCCGCCCCTTGGGCCTTCGTACCGGATCACCATGACGTCGCCTTCTTTGACCCTGCCCGAAAGGAGCGCCTCTATGCAATCCTCCTCCTGCTCAAAAACCCTCGCAGGCCCTCGATGCGTGTGCATTTCGGGCCGGACCGCGGTCTGTTTGACGACCGCGGTTCCCAAGTTGCCCTTTAGGATGGCAATGCCCCCGTTCCTGCCCTTCGGCCTCGAAAGCGGGCGTATAATTTCCTCATCCCTGATATCCGCCATCGACAGGTTCTCGGCGAGTGTCTTGCCGCTCGCGGTGATTACCTTCGTATCAATAAGAGTCGCCATCGATTTCATCACGGCTTGGACACCGCCTGCACGTTCGAAATCTTCCATAAGGTACCTGGGATCGGAGGGTTTGATCTCCATTATCGATGGCGTCTGCTGACTGATATTTTCAAAATCGTCAAGGGTAAAAGGATACTCGAGTTCGTGAGCGATCGCGGGGAAGTGAAGCGTGAGGTTCGTCGAGCCGCTCGTCGCGCAGCAGACCTTTACGGCGTTAGTGAATGCAGCCGGACTCATGATGTCACGCGCTTTGATATCCTTCTCCAGCAACTCCATCACCTTGCGTCCCGCTTCTTCTGCAAGTTTCTCCAGTGCGGGGTCGGTCGCGCAAAGAGCAGAATTACCGGGCAGAGAAAGGCCCAATGCCTCAGCGGCAATGCACATACTGTTTGCGGTACCCATGAGACAGCATGCCCCCGGGCCCGGGCACACCGCGCCTTCCACTTCACGCAACTCCTCTTTTGAGATCTTGCCCTGCCGGTACATGACGAAATACTTACCCATGGAAGAACAGTCTAATCTTTCCCCCTTGTAACGGCCCGAAGGCATGTACCCGCCGGTGAAAACAACGGTGGGCAGGTTGCAGCGCGCGGCAGCCATGATCAGACCCGGCACGATCTTGTCGCATGTGCCGATCATGACCGCAGCATCGTAACTTGCATGCTCGATCATTATTTCAACGGAAGCAGCGATCAGGTCACGGCTGGGTAGGATGTATTTGAAGCCCACGTTACCGCTGCCCTGTCCATCGCAGGGCGCAAGCACATTGAAGATGGTCGCCATGCCCCCTGCCTCCTGGATGCCTCGTTTTATCGCCGCTGCAATCCGGTCGAGATGATATGATCCGGGTAATATTTCATTCCACGTATTCGCGATCGCCACGAGAGGCTTCTCGAGGTCTGCGTCGGTCGCGCCCATCGACTTGAAGAAAACCCTGCGCATATAGTACTGGGGGACATCGGGACTTAACGCTTTGCTCCTGAGTTTTGCGGTCATTGTTGCCCCCTCAGATATTAGGATTAATCTTGAATATGCTGAAATCCCTTTGATTCAGCCTCTCGGCCTTCGTCTCTTTGCCTGACGCGCTGGCAATAATTTCCTCGAAAACCCGTTTGCCTGCTTGGGGAATGGTTTCGCTTCCCCGAAGAATCCTGCTCACGTCGAGATCCATGTTATCTCTCATGTTGACGAAGGTGCTGCGGTTGCCAGTGATCTTGATGACCGGGGCTATAGGCGATCCGCAAGGCGTCCCTCTGCCCGTCGTAAAGGCCACTATTTGAGCACCTCCGGCCACCATTCCGGTCAGCTGCTCGATGTCGTGTGCGGGCGTATCCATGTAAACCAGACCTTTTCTTGTGGGCTTACATGCATAAGCGATTACTTCCTGAATTTGACTGCTCCCGGCCTTGTAGATGCAACCCAGGGATTTCTCTTCAAGCGTCGTGATGCCCCCGGCGATATTGCCCGGTGACGGATTGCCCTCTCGGATGTTCTGTCCGGATGCGATTGCCCTTTGCTCCCACCATTCGACCGCCTCCAATAACTGTTTCCCAATCTCCGGCGTTCGCGCCCTCTTCGCGAGAAGATGCTCAGCTCCGATAATCTCCGGAGTTTCCGAGAGTATGACGGTCCCTCCTTCTGCGACAACCATATCACTCGCAATCCCGACAGCCGGATTTGAAGACAATCCCGAGGTGTAATCGGAACCCCCGCACTCGGTGCCAAGGATCAATTCGGCGAGCGGTATCGGCTCACGACCCAATTTGGCCGCTTCGTTCAGCATTTCCTTTACGATCTTTCTGCCGACGGCGGTGGTCTTCTTCGTGCCCCTCATTTCCTGGATTGTTATGACTTCCACGCGCTTGCCGCTCGGAGCAATCGCCTTTGCGATTTCCTTCGGTTGCAGCTCCTCGCATCCATTTCCGACGACGAGGACGGCAAAAACATTAGGGCTCGCACCAAACCCGACGAGCGTTCTCCTCACCAGCGCCTTATCTTCCCCCATCTGCCCGCAAC
>JBEKKY010000213.1:0-6398 GCA_050010475.1 Acidobacteriota bacterium
TCCTGTGTATTCATCACGATGGGGCCTCTCCAGGCAACCGGCTCCCTCAGCGGACGTCCTGAGACGAGGAGGAAACGGACGCCGTCATCGCCGGCCCGCACCATGACTTCATCCCCATTGTCGAATATCACCAGCGAGCGGTTGTAGGCGATCGGGCCGGATGCATCTTTTTACTATCCTCCGCAGTACTGATTACTGAAGCGGATTACTGAAGCGCGTCTCAATTTCCCCCGCAGTACTGATGAAGAACGTCCCGGTCATACGGCAGGCGCAAGCTGGCTGAAGGAGGAAGTTGTGCGAATTTGGACATATTTTTATTCCAACCTGGGGTAAAATCGCACTCGAAGATCCAAGGAAGTAAACAAAATCTTGACATAATGCTCTTGATCAGAAGCCAAGGGCAGCTTGGTTGGAAAAGCGATCCGAAAAACCGTCTCTAACTTTTCCTATCCGCCCAACACCTGTCACGCTTAATCTGTACACAATGATTGAGAGAAAGAAACCATTGTCCCGTACGTAGGATGCCAGAACAACTTGCTTACCCTTCAATGGTCAAAACGTAAACAGCTTGTTCCGGTTCCTCCTCGAATTGAATGTCCCGATTTCCTCTCAGGAATGAGGAGCGATTTATACTCATGCCGATAATTGCGATGCCAACGATCAGTATAAAAATAGTATAGGCTTTCATGTCATGAAGCAGCCACAGTTCTATTCCGGTCGTTCCAAAAGCATATGCAAAGAAACTGAGCAGATAAGGCAGCCATAACGCCCTTAAATTGGCCTTCCCCGGAATATAGGAACAGGCAAAAGGCAACTTATCGAATCGAAATAACAGCAGTTTAATCAAAAGAAATGAAAGTACAGATGCAAATAGAACATGCAAACCAACGATGCGAATGTCATATGCATGCAAATAAAACGGAACGAATACTAATAGCAGAGGTATATTAGCCGCACAAAACATGAATACTTGTATACCTCCATAGGACATCTCCAGTTTCCGCTTGTTTATTGTTTTGAAAAGCCAATTTGCATTAAGATCGGCCGGGACTGAAAAGGCGAAACGCAGCCCGACAAGAATGGCATAGGACATTATCAAGGGAAACGACAGAAGCAGATGGAGATGCTCATACGGGTGGGGACCAAGGCTTTTCCCGATACTATAAATCAATGCGATTCCGACCATTACAAACGAACCACAATAAAGAAAATGTTCACGCCTGCGGAAGAGCGTTTGGGCGACAAAGTGAAAGAGTGCCCTGTTGCTGGATCCTTTTAGGATAGTCTTATGCAAGATCCAGGTACATGTCTTCCTGACAACGGAAACACGAAGGCTGGCGATGCCGGAAGATTGAAATCCCTTCTGCATGGATGACAAGTAGCTGATTACATAGCTGAGAATTGCCACAACAAACGACAGAAGAACGGCCGTGCACGCAGTTTTTGCCAGTATGGAAAAAACAAAATCGTGATGACCGATTATCACCTCATAGAGTCCGAGAAACCAGAATGACGGTAACCAGTAAATCAATGGGTTCTTTTCCATGATCATCCGGGCCGGTTGAAGGTCCGTCAAAAAAGCGCAAAGAAGCAGTAAGATCAAAGCGAGTTGAGTGTATCGAGATACTGCGCGCACAAACCTTGCTGGAAAAAGCAAACTAAACAAGGCACGAACGGCGATCGCCAAGGTGAAAACGAACACGCTGCTTAACAAAAGGCTGATCCCGTGGCCCGCGGTATACATTATTCCGGCGCTGCTTGGTTTCCCGCTTGCCGACAAAGCAACGCCGGGAAACAGCACAGTCGAAACGCCATTAATCGCAATGTTCGTAAACGCAACAAAAAGCGATAAAGTAAGAACCTTGGCAAAAAATAGAGTCCTCGGTTTGATCGGCAACGGAGTCAGATTATAAATGTCCTTATCGTCCGGAAATAATGCATCCCATTCAAATACGGTAATAAATCCTGTCAGAATCATGGATAAAACTAAAAACGAGTATGTATCAATCAGAATGGCTTGATCCCAGTTGACGCCTGGAGTCATGGCAATAAGAAGATATTTATTAATTGAACCAAGCGTCTTTAAAACGCCGGGCATTACAAGCAGCGCCAGGATCTGAACAAATAGCAGGTGCATATCGGCATGCGGAGTGGCAAACATCTCGCTGTCGAAGAATCTGTGAAAAAAGAGTTCAGTCAGTTGCCGCAGTTGTTTCTGAACAAGAGAATTCTCCATAATTTTCATTGCCCGGCTAATTTTGCATAACGTTTAGAATCTCGTTTGCGGTTTTGTCATAGTCATTCTGCTGAACCAGTTGCTGAAAGATCTCTTCAAGTGACGGCACGTGCATCAAGTCTCTAAGGTGATCAACCGAATCATCGGCTATAAGGCGGCTCGCATGGATGATAAGCACGCGGTCGCATATCTTCTCTATGACCTCAAGAATGTGAGAACTGAAAAGAATTGTCCTTCCGCTCGCAGCCAGCGATTTCAGAAGTGTTCGGAAAACCAGGACAGACGAAACATCAAGGCCGGAGAATGGCTCATCAAGAATGAGGATCTCGGGGTTATGAAGCAGAGCAGCGATCATCATGATCTTTTGTTTCATTCCCTTTGAATAGGAGACAATCGGTGAATGCTTATATGGAGAAAGCAGGCACAATTTCAGTAAGGCGTCAATTTTGCGAATCATCTCATTTTCATTCAGTCCGCGAAGGCGGCCGACAAGCTGGAGGTATTCATAGCCGGAAAGATGCGAATAAAGCACGGCTTCCTCGGGCACATAACCGATTCGCATTTTAAAGTCTTCAAGGTCGTTCTGGATCGGCCGGCCATTCAGCAGGATTTGTCCTCTTGATGGCTTCAGCATTCCAACGAGCATTTTTACCGTAGTGCTTTTCCCTGCCCCGTTTGGTCCGAGATACCCGACGATTTCACCGGGGTTTATCTCGAACTCCACCCGGTCCACTGCGATGCGACGGCCGAAGTATTTGGTGAGTTCCTGCACTTTAAGCACATTCCCTCCTTAAAAACCGGGCAAGCGAGCTCTTATCCACTTAGAGTACATCCATACGGCTGAGTTCCAATTTCTTTTGAGTAAACAGATGGTGTTATTTACCGCCCCAATGCCGTCAATCTGCGATACAAATGCTGCATCAATGGGCAGGAGGCAGAGGCAAGATAATCATGGTGTACACAAGGACAAGAAAAATCAATGACAGCAGCGGGAAGACATACCAGGATACCCGGCTGAAAGCCGATGGTCCAGTGACCCGTCCTATTCTAATGACCCGATCTTCCAAAGGCGCGCCTATGATGGCCATTCCCAGCAGCGCAGTGAAACAGGAGGCGAGTATGAATGCCAGCGCCCAGGCAACCTTGCCAATACCTCGAGGGCTGGGATCGGTCATACCATGCAGCATCTGGATGAATCCCATCAAGGACCCGATAAGCCCCATACCTGCAAAAGCAGTGGATGGTGTCAGCCTCGCGCTATTCCCTCCCATAAAAAGCATCAATGCCAAAGTCCCCCCCAAAACCACCAGGAACGGCGAAACACAGACAGTCAATAGCTCTGATATAGATACGTTAGGCAGACGAACCGTAAGAACCAGGACTGCCAGAAAAAGCACATACCCAATGAGAGTCCCGAAATGCCTGCCAGAACGCTCGAATGCCGGAGCTTCGCCCCCCTCTGCGCCTGACGCCGACAGTCTGCTTTGGAGTTTTCCCATGAGCTTCCAGCAGGGGACAAAACAGATCACCGCAAGCAAGCTGCCATAAAGGGTGGACAGCAGGCAGCGGATCAACATAGGGACGATCGCCGCCATGCCTGCTGTTTCCTCCGTTTTCATAGCTGCAAAGCTAGTCATAATACTCAGGACGCTGCTCAACCCGCCCAGTATCCAGAAGCCACGGCCTGCGGCTTCCCAGAAATGGGCTGCGTTTTTTAATTCGGCCTCATTATCAGAACCAACTGTGGCATGACGGAACGCTCGCCAGATTTCGGCACCCGGGAAACTGATCATTATCAGGGCTACTCCGCCGATAAGGACGAAGAAAAATCCATAGGGATCGTAGTAACTCGCCGGTGTCCCTGATCTCACTGCCCCCGCCAATACAAGCAACAGAATCAAAATCCTCCCGGCGATCAACAAAAACCTTTTGACAAAGTTTGTTGATGACATGATGCCCTCCTTTCAGGGCAGAACCGTACTGGTATCGTGTTTACTTGCGGCCGGGAGCGCCGGCGTCTCGCCGGCGCTCCCGGCCGATTTATTATTTCCCTGCTAATTGCCCGGGGGAAAATAACTCATCGGGAGCGGACTGGTTCCAAAGGAATCGGGCTTCCAAAAGGCAGAACCTGTCCCCATTCATCCGGCCTGAATCCAGCGCATACTTTTTAAGTACTTTGGGCAAATATGTCTTTGCATCGACGGTCATTTCGACAGCCTGTGGGCCTTCCCGGCCGATGATCAGGAATTCACCTGATCCGGCGGCCCTTCTCCCGCCTGTTTGCATCAGTCCGTATCGCTCTTCCATATGTTTTGTAAAAAGCGCCGGATTCCTGAACTCCATCGCCGGCTGCCACAGGGTTCCGGGAGACATGGTCCTGAGGGGCATTGAGCGTATCGAGCCGCCGTCCGAACCGGAGAACGAAATGGTTTCACCTGAAATCCAAACCGTCTGAGTGCCACCGGGAGAAACCATGTCAACACGGGCATCGCCATCGGCGCGACGCCAGAATACGTGATAGAAAGTGTTCCCGCCTTCAGCTCCCGGCTTCAGGACGACGCAATCCATAGAAGCCGCTCGATTCAGGCTTGCGGATATGGTTACCATCACTTTCAACTGCTCAATTGAATCCGCCAGGGCACTCTGAGATCCGCTAAGATGCATCACGATACCCAGGATCAACATGATCGACGAAGCGAAAGCGAGAATCTCCTGCCGGAATGCCATGCTCGCCTGCAGCCAGCGGTCAGGCCAATACACAACACCGCGCCGGGTGCGAGTACCCCCTTCAGCCGCATTTTCAGGCCGATCGAGCCCGCGCTTGAGGTTGAGAAATTGCCGGTTCATTGCGGCCTCTGCCTCAGGTGGGAGGTCATCTTTGAACGCCTGCTTCAGGAGTTTGTCCAGATCAGGCTTCGGTCTATTTGTTTTATTCATTGCGGACCTCCTGCCCCGCTGCTTTGACACAAAGGAGAGAGCCATTTTCTGAGCTGGGCGCAGCCTCGGGAAATATGAATCCTTGCAGTTGTTTCGCTGCAGTCCAGTGCTTGAGCGATTGCCTCAAAGGACTCTTCTTGAATCAGCCGCATCATCACGGCCAAGGCACGCTTTCGGGGGAGCTTGCGAATCGCCTGCTGCACCTGCTCCTGAATCTCTCTTTCTTCCAGATCGTGATCTGTATTGTGTATTGGCGGAGCGGGAGTGTTTTCCAGGTAGGATAAGTCTGTCTGGCGGAGCATTCGTTCCAGTTTGCGCAACGAGTCATAGGCCGTGTTCAGGCAGATCTTCAAAATTAAAGCCCGTGGATTAGGATGTAGGCGAATTTGAAAGCGCTTTTTCCAAATGACGGTTAACGCGTCCTGGAGGCTGTCCTCCGCCAGATCCGCGTTGCGCACGATCCGCCAGATGGACCGCATCATCGTGCCTTCCATGGGCGCAATCAGCTCATCATAGATTGCCTTGTCATCAGTCACCGGACTTCCCCCTCGGAATTCCAGAGTCTCTCTGTTCTCCATCAATCCTGTATTGAGTGGGGTCGCGGCTTCCATTGTTCCCTCATTACCGTAACCGTTCAAGCAAATGCTTTTGTTTACTTGTTTTCAGAAAAATTTTTTGAAATTCGTTGCGGAAATGATGATTTCAACCTCGGATACCATCTTCTCCACGACGGAAATGAGTGCTTCCTTGAGCAAAACCGAGGTCTGGGTATCGGAAACGATCATTTCCGAACCGTAGACCGATGTCCCGGTGTCGGAGATGATCATTTCTAAACCGCAGACCTGGGTCCGGATGTCGGCGATGATCATTTCCGAATGCAAGACTATGATTTCCGGCTCGGACATGACCATTTCAGCCTTTGAAATGATCATTTCAGTGACAAATACCATGGTCAAAATCGGCCGCTGAAATAATGTCAACATACTCAATTGTTTATCGGTCGTCGTCGACCATGGTCTTTGCAACCGAAATGATCATTTCATTGACGAAGAAGATGGTCGAAGCTACGAACGAGATGGTCGATCTCACGAAGACCAGGGTCCTGATGATGGAGATGATCTTTTCTGCAGCGAAGAAGATCGTGTCGGCTGCGGAAGCGATCGTCACCGTCGCAAAGACCATGGCATTCGTGACCCAAATCATCATCGCGGAGACGAACAAGATG
>JBEKKY010000214.1:0-6386 GCA_050010475.1 Acidobacteriota bacterium
GAAAATTTTATTGAGGCCCGAAGGGCCGCCAGTGAAATAGCCCCGGCCGTCAGGCCGGGGTTTAGAAGGAATGAGGAATGAGCGCCGAAGGCGCGGCACTAAGCAAATACTGCAATTATGGCCAGTTCCTAATTCGTGTGGTGCCGCGCCTTCGGCGCTCATTTGTTCCACTATCTTTATCCCGGCCTGACGGCCGGGCCTAGCTACTGCCGGTCCTTCGGACCTGATCGTGAATTTTAAGACACTCTCTGGAGAACCACCTCACATGCTGGAATAAAAAGCTTTTTGAAAAAGCAAGAAACTGAACGTTTGTTGTCACGGATTATCACGGAGACAAATCCGTGAAATCCGTGGCGTTTTTTATGGTATTTTTCTAATAAATGTCCTATGGAGGAGTGAAATGAGCGGACCAACCCAGCTATTGATCGGAGGCAAATTCCAGAACGCGCGCTCAGGAAAAACTTTCCCATCCATCAACCCCGCAACCGAAGAAGTCCTCGCAGATGTGGCCGAAGCGGATGCCCCCGACATCGACGCCGCCGTCAAAGCGGCGAGGGCGGCATTTGAAAGCAACGAGTGGCGGCTCATTGGCGCTCGCGAACGCTCGAAGCTGCTTTGGAAACTGGGCGATCTGATCATGAGCAACGCCGACGAACTCGCGATGACCGAAAGCCTCGACAACGGAAAACCGATTTTCGAGTCCCGGAACATTGACATCCCTTCAGCGGCCGAGACTTTTTATTACTACGCCGGCTGGTGCACGAAAATCGAGGGGGAGACCATCCCGGTACCGGGCAATTTTTTCAACTACACTCTGCGTGAACCCTATGGAGTGTGCGGCATCATCACGCCCTGGAATTTTCCGCTCCTGATGGTCGCATGGAAATTGGCCCCCGCGCTTGCGTGCGGCAACACGGCCGTGCTCAAAGTCGCGGAAGAAACACCTCTCACGGGACTGCGGCTGGGACAACTCTGCCAGGAAGCGGGATTCCCGGACGGCGTCGTCAACGTGGTCCCCGGATTCGGAGAAACGGCCGGCCACGCGCTCGTCGCACATCCGGATGTCGACAAGATATCCTTTACCGGCAGCACGTCCGTCGGAAAAGAAATTGTGCGCACTTCCGCGGAAACTCTCAAGAAAGTCTCGCTCGAATTGGGCGGAAAATCGCCGAACATCGTCTTTGCCGATTCCGATCTCGAAGCCGCCGCCAGAGGCGCCTTCAACGGCATTTTCTATGGCAAAGGGGAAGTCTGCAATGCCGGGTCGCGCCTGTTCGTCGAGAAGAGCATTCATGACAAGCTGATGGGAAGGCTTCTCGACAGGGCCGCAAAGCTCGAACCGGGGGATCCGCAAAACCCGAAAACGCGGCTCGGTGCGCTCGTCTCCAAAGCCCAGATGGAGCGGGTGCTCCATTATGTCGAAATCGGCCGGGCCGAAGGCGCCAAGCCCGTTTTGTCCGGAGGACGCGCGGGAACACGCGGCTACTTTGTAAGACCCACGATTTTTGATTCCGCAACTCCATCGATGCGGATCGCGCAGGAAGAAATTTTCGGTCCTGTTCTCACCGTCCTGACTTTTGAAGATGTCGACGAACTCGTGCAGATGGCAAATTCCACAATCTACGGGTTGGCGGCCGCGATCTGGACCCGGGATATTGCAAAGGCGCACAAACTTGCCCGCCGGATTCAGGCCGGCACCGTTTGGATCAATGCGTACAATATGCTCTCGCCCGAGTCGCCCTTCGGCGGGTACAAGCAGTCAGGCTTCGGGCGCGAACTGGGGCGCTGCGGCATCGATTTGTACACACAGGTGAAATCAGTTTGGGTTTCGCTGGATTGATCTTAGAGTCTTTGAGCCTTAGAGGTTAGGCAGGTTTGTGCAACCTCCAAGACTCTAAGACTCCAAGACTCGAAGCAGCCTGCCGACGCTGACGAATTTTTCGATGCCGTAATCGAGGTCCTGCTCCGAGTGGGTGGCGGAGATCATGACGCGAATGCGGGCTTTCCCCATCGGCACCGTCGGAAACCCGATTGCCATCGCAAAAACGCCTTCATCGAAAAGCCGCCGGCTGAATTCCTGGGCCGTCTTCGCCTCCCCCAACATGACTGGAGTAATGGGCGTCCCGCTTTGTCCGGTGTTGAAACCGGCCTTCCGCATCTTTTCCTTGAAATAGCGCGTGTTGCTCCAGAGCTTCCGGACCAGATCGTCTGAAGACTCGAGAATGTCAACGGCCGCGCTGCAGGCCGCGACGTCCGCCGGGGTAAGCGCGCTGGAAAACAGGAAAGGTCTTCCCTTCTGGCGGAGGTGCTCGATGATGATCTCCTTCCCCGCCACAAAACCGCCGACCACACCGAAAGCCTTGGAGAGGGTGCCGATCTCCACGTCCACCCGGCCATGCATATGAAAATGATCGACGGCGCCGCGCCCTCCTTCGCCGAGAACTCCTTCACCGTGCGCGTCGTCCACCATGATCATTGCGTTATACTTTTCCGCCAGCTCAACCAGCGGCGGCAGCGGCGCGATGTCGCCATCCATGGAAAAAACTCCATCCGTAATGATTAAGGCGCGGCGGCCTGCGCCGGGAGTGTTTTCCCTGAGCTTCTGTTCCAACGATGCGGGATTGCAGTGCTCAAACCTGATAATCGGGGCGCCGGAGAGACGGCTTCCATCGATAATCGAAGCATGGTTCAACTCATCTGAAAAAATCAGATCGTCTTTTCCAACCAAGGCTGGGATCGTGGCGACGTTGGAATTGAAGCCCGACTGGAATGAAATCACAGCTTCGACTCGCTTAAAACGGGCAAGCTTTTTTTCAAGCTCCGTGTGAAGGACCATCGTTCCGGCAATGGACCGGACCGCAGCCGGACCCACACCGAATTTTTCAATCGCGGCTTGAGCCGCCTGTTTCAGCCGCGCATCATTGGCGAATCCGAGGTAGTTATTCGAACAGAGGTTCAACACCCTTTTGCCGTCCACTGCGATCCACGCCCCCTGAGCAGATTCGACGGTTCTTATTCTTACCAGCAGCCCTTCCCTTTCCAAATGCGCCCGCTCATCTTCAATGAATTGCAACTTGCTATTCGAGTCCTGAACCATGGTGGACCTCCGAAAAATTTATGTTAGCACAAGACGCCCTGCAGGGACTTTTTACCTTGGAGTGCGCAAGTGAGGACACTCCCCTTTTCGAGAGTTTAGCCTGGATTCCGAAGTTGGGGTATGGATGCAAGGTGCCGCACCTTCGGCGCTCGTTCTCATGCTAACCATATTCCCCGGCCTCACGGCCGGGGCTACTCTCTGCCGGCGCTTCGCGCCTGGTGATGTAATTTGCAGCGTATAGGGCGAGATCAGGACTCATGGTTCATCCGAGGTGGAGCCTCGAAGAGGCGACAGAAAGTAGCCCCGGCCGTGAGGCCGAGGACTGGAGTTTATACTTTGAGGCCCGAAGGGCCGATAGGGGCTAGCCCCGGCCGTAAGGCCGGGGAAAAGTTCGATCCATGAATCGAGCGCCGAAGGTGCGGCACAAAATCCAACTTCGGCGAAATTAATAAATGGGGACGTCACCCTATTTCGCCTATTCGCTGTCCTTTTAGCCGTTACAGATCCCGCGAAATAGTGTGGCGTCCCCGCTTTACTAAAAGAGCCGGCGAGACGCCGGCTCTCCCGGAACCAATCATTACACTTATGTAGGCTTTTTGCGCCCTCAGTTACAACAAAGTATTTTTGACCCAGTTTTCCGATTTCCGCTCCGGCTATTCAACGCATTGATTCGCAGGCACTTCGAGGAAATAGCATCAACCACTCAATTCTGGTTCTTGTTTTGCTTCTCCTTCATATAGGGATAAGTTTATCTGGATCAACAGTGAGGAGGTTTTAATGAACCAGCCGCTGCAAAACATGCAGTACAGCGCGGACGCTTTGTTCTTGATGATCGGCGCAGTGATGATTTTCTCCATGCACGCCGGCTTTGCTTTTCTCGAAGCAGGCTCCGTCAGGACTAAGAATCAAGTCAACGCATTAGTCAAAATCTTCGCCGACTGGTCTGTTTCAACGGTCGCTTATTTTCTGATCGGCTTCCCCATTGCGTACGGCATTTCCTTCTGGGGGAACGCCGGATCGATTTTGAATATGATCAATGGGACCGCAACGGAAGGAGCGAGAGGCTTCGATCTGCTCCATTGTTTCTTTCTGACCACCTTTGCCGCGTGTGTTCCTGCGATTGTTTCGGGCGGAATCGCGGAGAGAGCCCGCTTTTGGCCGCAGGTTGCAGCGGGAGGTTTGTTCACCGGGCTCGCCTATCCTTTTTTTGAGTCTTTCGTCTGGGGACGATTTGGAGCGTTCCAAGGCTGGATAAAAGGTTTTTCAGGCGCTCCCTTCCATGATTTTGCGGGATCGGTCGTCGTGCACTCGATGGGCGGATGGCTTGCCTTGCCGGCGATCATCATTCTTGGGCCGAGAGTAGGCCGGTGGGTAAACGGCAAGAGCATCGCAATCCCTGCTTCGAATATTCCATATCTTTCGCTTGGAAGCTGGATCCTGTCTATCGGCTGGTTCGGTTTCAACGTGATGAGCGCTCAACGTTTCCAGGGAATCAGCGGATTGGTCGCCGTCAATTCGCTTTTCGCGATGGTAGGAGGCGTTCTTTTCGCCATTGTCTTCTCCAGAAACGATCCTGGTTTTGCACACAATGGCGCTCTTGCCGGTTTGATTGCCATCTGCGCGGGTTCGGATATTGTCCATCCCTTTGGCGCATTCCTGATCGGTGGAATCGGTGCGCTCATTTTTGTCTATGGATATAAATTCGAGACGGAACGGCTGAAGATCGACGACGTGCTCGGAGTATGGCCGTTACACGGTGTCGCCGGATCCTGGGGAGGCATAGCCGCAGGAATATTCGGCGCCAGAGCTCTGGGGGGCGTGGGCGGAATTTCGTTCCTGGCGCAGTGTTCCGGCACGTTCGCCGCGATCGGATACGCTTCGGTGGTTGGGGCGGCTGTATATCTTGCCCTCAAGTACACGGTAGGGATACGCCTGAGCAGAGAAGAGGAACTCAGAGGATCCGATATTTCAATTCATCGCGTCAGCGCTTATCCGGAACAGGATTTCGGGACTGGCAGCAGTCCGGCTCTCATTGAACAGAAGGGTGTCGCTCATCCTGCACGAGTTCCCGCAGTTTCTGAACGCGTTGCTGAATAATATTGCCTAGTGTAGTGTTTTACAAATGGATTAACCTATTCTGCCCGGTTTTCGGTAGTGTCAATCCGGAGGCCCGGAGGGCCGGCAGTACACTAGGCCCGGCCGTCAGGCCGGGATAAAGTCAAAAACGCTATTGAGCGCCGAAGGCGCGGCACAAAAACGCTTGTTTAAGTGCCGCGCCTTCGGCGCTCATCTTTAATGTTTGCTTAATCCCGGCCTGACGGCCGGGCCTACCGCACTATCGGTCCTTCGGACCTGGACGTCATGCGATCCCGCATCCCATTGTATAAGTTAACTCTCTTGCGCAACGCGACACTAGATCTAACTGCGGATTTCACGGATGTGATCGTGTTAATCCGTGAAATCCGCGGTCGATTTCCCTTCAATGTGCGTCGGCGCCCATCCGCATTCACCGGCGGCTCTTTCCTGAAATCTTCAAAGCTCGAGGGATAAAAAATGCGAGTTCTGGACAAACACCCGGGCCGGGGACATTATTAAAGAGTTTTTATGAACATTCCTCCGGATTGGCAAATCAATATATCCGACAGGCATTTTAAAAACTGATTTTTTAGGACTGATTCTCCGGATTCTCACACCATTTGCGAGGTGTTTATGAGCATTCTTAAAACTCTCAAGGTCTCTCAATTCCGGCATTGTCTTGCATTGGCAATCCTGCTCTTTGCCTGCAGCGCAGTTTTACTTGCTCAACAGGAAGATAAGAACAAGGAAAAGAAGGAGGAGCCTCCAAAGAAGACTTCTCAGGAAAAGCAGAAGGGCCAAGGTGAACCGCGCCGAGGCGGACCGGCACAAGACAAACCTTCCCAACCTGCCCCGGCACAGTCGAATCCAAGGACCTCAAATCAGCCCCAGACAGGCAACGACCAGAACAAGGGTCAGAAAACAACTGACCAGCCGCAATCCCGCGAAAAGCAAAATCCCGATTTGCAGAACCAGGAGAACCGTCGGACAGAACGGACAAACCAAGGCCAGCAGCAGGGTCAACCGGCCGCACCGCCTCAGAAACAAGAGCAACCCAATGTCAATCGAAACGAAATGGGGCGAGGGGGCAACCAGCCAAGTGGGCAGGCCAACACAACATCACGGCCGGTTCCGCAGCACGGAAAGCCGGGAACTCCTGCTCAACCCCAGATAGTCCGTTATCCCAACGGACAGCCGCATACAGTCCGGACGG
>JBEKKY010000215.1:0-6371 GCA_050010475.1 Acidobacteriota bacterium
CTAGTAATGCAAACGCAACGCAAACTGCAGAATCCGCGGCCGATTGGCTTGGCTTGTGACAACTCCAAAGGTCATCGGGGAATTCACATCGGTAGAAGGAGCCGCAAATTGAACCCGGTTGAACAGGTTGAACGCTTCCATACGGAACTCCATGCTAGCGCTTGCTCGAATGCTCATCAAGCGTATTGGGAAACAACCCTGAGATATAAAAGAAAAAACCCCAACCGGATCTCGTACAACTTCTATTCCGGATAGGTACCGTCCGGCAGACGCGGTGTGGGTACTATTGAAATGCCTTCAGCCGAATGGATATATTCACTTGGGGGATTTGTTTTCAGGATTTGAAAAGGCCGATTCTGGATTGGTTTTTATAATAAAATTTTGTTTTGCTTCTGTGTGCAGGAAGGACAAGTAAAGGACTAAGAAATGCAAAAGACAATTGCGGTTTTGGAAGGCGACGGGATCGGTCCGGAAATTGTAGCGGAAGCTATAAAAGTATTAAAAGCCGTTGAAAAAAAGTATGGACATGAATTTGAGCTGATCTATGCACCTTTCGGTGCGGAAGCTTATTTTACCGAAGGGTCCCCTTTCCCAGAGAGAACCGTGCAAATATGCGACCGGGCCGATGCGATTATCAAAGGCCCCGTGGGCCTTGCCGTCGACAAAATGAACCAAATTCCGCAAAACATGCGTCCGGAAATCGGCGCCATTCTTCCCCTGCGTAAACGATATGATACCTTCGCCAATTACAGGCCCGTCCGGTTGCCCAAGGCATTGGCGTCTTTTTCTCCTCTGAAAGAGAGCCTGATTGGCGAGAGGCTCGATATTTTAATGATTCGCGAACTGGTCGGCGGCATCTATTTCGGAGAGAAAACCGAGGGTAGCCAGACGGGAATGAAATATGCGGAAGACGATTGCAAATATACCGACGAGCAGGTGAGACGTGTGGCGATCGTCGCTTTCGAAGAGGCTCGCAAACGGAAGGATCTCCTGATCAACATCCATAAGGCCAACGTGTTGGCGACCTCCCGTTTCTGGCGGGAGGTTGTGGAAGATGTGGGCAAATCCTATCCGGATGTGGAATACCTTTCCATGCTTGTGGACAATGCGGCATTCCAACTGGTAAAAAACCCAACACAGTTTAATGGGGTTGTCCTGCTCGAAAATATGCAGGGAGACATTTTGACCGATCAAGCCGGAGGCGTTCTCGGATCTCTCGGGCTGATGCCCTCCGCTTGTATTGGACCGCAAAAAGGATATGTGGAAGCGGCCCATGGTTCAGCACCGGACATTGCGAATCAGAATAAAGCCAATCCGTATTCGATGATTGGCAGTGTGGCTTTCTTGTTCGAGAAATGTCTGGGTCTGCATCAGGAATCGGAAGATATCTGGAACGCTCTATTCGGGGTCTTTGAGAAGGGCTATCGTACTGTGGAGCTGGCCTCGACTGACTCTGTTAGATCAAAGATATTAACAACCCGGGAATTCGGGGACCTTGTGGTGGCTATGATTTAGCTTTCAGTAAGGAACACCGGCGCAGTGAGCAGCAACCGAAGCTCCTCATCGATATTACCCGCCAACATTATGAAGCTAGTAATGTTTTCCCAGCAGCTTCAAAATACCCAGCGACATGAAGTCCACATAGGTGATCAGCAGTACTCCGATGCCGGTAATAATCAGGAAAGGGATGATGTGCCGGTACAAACTTGTTAGCGGCCGTCCGAATCGCGATGACGACAGGAATAGATTCAGGCCGACAGGAGGGAACAAAAAGCCCATTTCCAGATTGGCCAGAAATATGATGCCGAGATGGATCGGATCAACTTTGAACGCGGCTCCGATGGGCACGATAAGAGGGGCAAGAACGATAATGGCCGAATAAATCTCAAGAACGCTGCCCAATATCAGCAAGATGATATTTAAAGACAGCAGGAAAATCACCTGGGAGTGGATGTGCATCTGGACCCAAGTCAGCAACTGGTCCGGGATTTGAGCGTCGACGAGATAGTTTGTCAGGCCCATCGCTATGCTCAGCAACGTCAGGACGGCTCCTATCAATGCCGAAGCCTTCAGCAATAACTCCGGCAGCTGCTTGAACGGGGAAATATCTCGTGTAATGGCGCACTCGACAATGACGGTATAAGCAAGCGCCGCCGCTGCCGTCTCGATCATTGTGGTCAGGCCGGTCGCAAAGATAGTTATGATGAAAACCGGCAACAACAGCTCCCATTTTGCTATCCAAGCGGACCTGAAAACCTCGTGCCACGAAAACCGAACAGCTTGACGGTCTACACGACGCCGGCCAATCAGGATTCCATAAAAGGCCGTCAGCGCAACGAGAAGCAATCCGGGAAGCAGGCCGGCCAGGTAAAGGTCTCCAGCCGGGACTGTCTGATTTCTGTTGCTGGCTACAACACTATAGAGGATTACGGGCAGGCTGGGCGGGAAAAGCAAGCCCAGGCTTCCTGCTGCTGTGACCAGACCCAATGAGAAGCTTTCGGAGTAGCCGTCCTTGCGCAATATAGGGTAGACGAGGCCGCCAAGCGCAATAATGGTGACCCCTGAACCGCCCGTGAATGTCGTAAAAACGGCGCAAACGCAGACAACCATCACCGCAATGCCTCCAGGCATCCAGCCGAAGAGGGCGCGGAAAAATCGGACGAGGCGCTCTGCAGCGTTGCTTTCGCCAAGGATGTATCCGGCGGCCGTGAGCAGCGGGATGGCAGGCAGCGTCGGGGACGCTACCAGCCGGTATACTTCGGCTGAAACAGCCGACACCGGCGTGCCGGCATGAAAGAACAGCACCAGGGCAATTCCACCCATCGCCACGAATACAGGGGCCCCGAACAAGGCGGCAAGTAGAATCAGAAGTGTGAGAGGCCATACCTTCGCAGCTTGTTCGGCAGGCAGCCAATCCAAAGTGAAAGCCAAAGGAATCACTGCCAGCGCAATCGCGCGACCCCACCACCGCTCCGAAGACTTCCAGGCAAATATCACTGCCATCAAGCCAAGCGAAACAGGCATGATGCTCTCGCTGACCCATTCCGGCAAACCAATCGGAAGGACTTTTTGCTCGAGTGCGTTTACTTTCACAACCTGCGCGCTTGCATAGCAAAGCACACCCAAGACAATTGCCGAAATCGAATAGGACAAAAATCGCGCGACTGCCTGCCAGGTCCCCTCGCCCAGAAATGCAAAGGTTGAAAGCGTGAGATGTTTCCGCTGGATGGCAGCGGCCAAGCCGCCTACAAAGGCAAGCCAGAGTGTCAGATGGGTTACGTAGAGCGCAGTTCCGGTTACGTGGAATCCTCCCAGCGGCCGTCCTACAACATCAATAAGCGGCAGTACCGTCGCCAGCGCCAACGCTGCCACCAGGATGCCCTGCTCCGTACGCAGAGCTGCATTCGCCAGGGCTTTCACTTTTTCACTGCCTTCTGCTGTCGGTATTCATCGCGATATTTCAACGCTTCGTCATACGCATCGACAGGCGCAAAATCGCCGCGGATCTTGGACTTGGCTTTGTCGACGGCCGCACGCCACTGTTCCTTAAGCATGGCATCAACAGGAACTACCGTCAGGCCGCGTGCCTTCATACTTTCAATGTCGCGTGCAGTACTCTGGCGGATGTCCGACTGGAGTTTCTGGGCCGCCTGGCGTTGGGCCTGCATCAGGACCGGTTTGAGGTCGGCAGGAATCCGATCCCAGACTTCTTTTCTGATGACAGTCCCTCCCAGAAGCAAAGCCCAATCAAGATCGGTCATATATTTTGCATTTGCGAAGTAGCCTGTGATGACCGCGATCTGAGGAGAGACCGCGAGAGCTTCATAAAGGCCGGTCTGCAACCCGGTTGCCAGCTCTGTTGAAGCACCGGGTCTGGGATTAAAACCCGCAGACTTCCAGATCTCCAGCGTCCTTGGATCGTCCGCCCATTGGAAGAGTGCCAGTTTCTTTAGATCTTCGGGCGATGCAACCGGCTTCTTGGCGAAAAAGTGCAGCCACCCGGCATCAGCCCAATTCAGTACGACGAAGCCCTTCGCCTCCATCATGGCTTCCAGATGAGGCCTCATTTTTTCCAAAACGCTATAGACCTCGTCGTAGCCGTTGTACATCATGGGCACGCTGAGCGCATAGACAGACTTGTCGATTTCCGCAAGGCCGACCGAGGTAAGTAGCGCCGCATCAATTATCTTCAGATTCATTTTGCGCACGATATCGGGATCATCTCCCTGGGTGCCCCCCGCGTAAATGATTACCCGCACTTTTCCGCCGGAGAGTTTGTTCCATTGGTCTGCGCATTCGAGAAGAATGCGGTACCAGGACGAATCCTTTGGAACGAGGGTTGCCATTTTGATGGCTATCTGTGCATGGGAGGATTGCGATAGAAGGCTGAATCCAAGCAGCCACAGGATTGCTATCCCCAGTACTCGTGAAGCTTTCGGATATCTTTGTGAATATCTCATACTCATTCATCTCTCTTAGCCCAACATTCATGCAACGGTTACTCGGTAAATAGTTCATCGATATGAGCCAGCAGCCAGGTTGCCCGCCGCTGCATTATTACATTGGACAGCCGCTGGTCGGGAACCTTGTTGACGTCAATCTTGAGCGCTGCGTTCAGGAACTCCTGGAATTCCTTCTTGTTTTGAGTCCCTACCGAAACGCCTTCAGCAAACGAAAGATAAGGAGCAGCGCGCAATCCCTTTGACAAGGCGACTGCACGTTCGAAATGCTGTCGAGCCTTCTCGTAGGAACCGCCGGTAGAGGCATGGCCGGCTTCCCAGGAGATCAGAAAATCGTGGATTGAGCCCATCCCCCATTCCTCATCGAGCGCCAGGGCGCGACGCATTATTTTTTCCATCAGCGGCTGGTCTACTGAAAGCTCAGAATCCGCTTTGTCAATTGCAAAGGCAGCTGCCCATGCTGAAGCTGTCCAATAGAGCAATGGAACGTGCTTCCGAGTCATTTTAGCCAGGATTGCCTCCGGATCCTTCTTCAGCTGATTTCGGAATTCCGGGAAATCAACCTCTATGCCGCGCATGCCGTAATCGAGGCCGCGGAGATAGAGTTTCTTGGCTCGCATTCGCATTTCCGTGGCACGGTTCAAGTCCTGGGATTCGATAAAATCGGCTTTCTGCTGGACAAATGCATACGCGTACTCCGTAAACCCGCTGCAAGCGGCCGTCAGTAGTCCACGATGTCTTGGCGCCTCGCCAATCAGACTCTCGATGAGCTTCAATGCAAATGGCACGGCGTCTTGTACCAGCTCCGGATCGTCATCACTGGCGAAACTGGTTGAACTGCTTTTTGCCAGAGCATTGCCCAAAGAACCAATGGCTACTTTTTTGATTGAACAGCCCGACAAAGCCAGCATGCAGACGAAGCAAACAATTATCCAACTTCCAGCTTTACTTGTCATACGCACCAAATCCATTAAGCCCAGTCGTTTTATTGCAGAGTGAGCGAAACATCTATGATCTTGAGCGAAAGCATTCAGAGCCGAAAATATCATTCGTAAAAAAATCTAAGGTATTCTTTTGCTTCGCGTCGCCTAGCCATAGTTACAAAGCCGCAAACACTACAGAATCAACAAATTCAGCGCCCATTGTACAACTTATCATTTGAAATCCCACTCAAAAGTAGTGTGGAGGTTCACCGATTCTCATCGGATTGTCTAAGCTGGCGGTGCTGCATGAGTTTTGACGATCCGCGCAGCAATTACAAACGTGCAGGAACAGGTGGGCAGGTTCTGAAGGGCCTAGACGCTTCCAGAGTAATAATCCACTACTATGCTATAGGCATATACATCGCCTGAGAAATCCCCTCCAGGAACGTTTTGGCCGGATTTTCTACCTCTTCCACGCTCAATAATTATGCAATAAATAAGACATGCATCGTCCCACTACGTGAGAATTGAAAGGGGTGCTCCACGGCAAGGAGATGCACGCGCAATTATGCAGATGATAGCGATTCTCGCCAGATTGGTGGTCAAACTTCGCACAGGAATCCAGAAGGAACCCAATAAATGAATGAACATGAACGATTCTCAAATGAGATGAACCTGGCACTCGAGTTGCTGGAAAATTTAATCAGAGAGTTGCCTGTAACCACGCCAAAGCAGGATTTGCTTTGTATGTACGCCAGGCAGCTGAAAGAGTCTGCATATCAGGCGGGTAGGACTGAGAAAAAAGAAGGAACAACCTCCGCGCCTTAGAAATTGGCAAAGCAACTTCCTATCGCTGGGTGATTTTCAGTTTTCGTTTTCATACAGGGACAACCTCCCTGAAGGTCAAGGAACTATCAAAACCGGAGCTCGCCAAAAGCTGGTCTTATGGGTTGACGGATCGAGGATCGTTATCTGGCAATCGTAAGTT
>JBEKKY010000216.1:0-6361 GCA_050010475.1 Acidobacteriota bacterium
CTGATCGGGTTTGGCCCGGTATAGGGGCCGCCAGGGCCGGTGCACGTGATGTTGAATGTGTATGTGCCTGGCACGACGGTGTTGCCGGTGCTCTTGGTGATTTGCAGCCTCACCTGGGGAACAGTGGCAGGGGAACTCGTGCCGTTGATCTTGACGTTGTTGTGCGCCGCGAAAGTTGGAGCGCCTGCCGTGCTGTTGATGATCGCGTAGGGGAGGATTCGAAGAGAGAATTCGCCGCCGCTGGGGATTGGCGGGATAGAGATCGTCGCCGAGAACGGAACCATCGTGAGCGGTGGATAGGCGATCGCCGTAGCCAGGACGGTCGAGGTGGTCCAGTTGTTTGTGGAATACCGCACCTCGGCTCGTATCTGATTATTGACGTTGGCGCCGCCATAATTGAACGAAACGCTGGTGACGGTCAGTTGATGCCCTGGCGTTGGGCTGGCATCGAACTGCAGGTAGCGCGTCATGCTCGCCGGTCCGGCGGTCCAACCCGTAAAGCCGGCATTCAGCCGCTGCGCCTGGCCGCTCCAGTAATCGAACACAGACACGGTGGGCGACGTGCCGCCGCTCACCGCCTCCGCATTGCCGGTGACCAGAGCAGGCGCTGAGCTGTTTGCCGCCGCCGAACTGGTGAGGGGCCAACTCACGGATACAGCCTGCGCCCAGACGGGCGTCTGAAACAGGCAAAGTCCGACAAGAACCAGGGACAAGAATGAAACGCGCCATTTCTTCATTACATCCTCCATTTGCTTTTCGGTACCCGAATCGCCGTTGTTTCCAATGAGGTCCCAGTATTCTGTTACGAGGACGCAGCGCGATGAAGGAATCGTGGATTCCCTTCACCGCCGGAGTTTGCCTGGGTCACTCGACGCTGATCACCTTCCCGCCGATGAAGGCAACCTTCATCGGCGTTGTTGCAGTAGGAGATGGACCTTGGGCCCCAGTTTCTCGAAACGGGCCAGCGTCTCCTGGGCCGCCCGGGGCTATCCGTAACCGGGCAGCATGTACGGAGCAACTCACACGTGGTGGAAGACTCTCCCGTGTGAGAATGTTGGGGAGAGACAGAGCAGAAGCGCCGGCAAAAGCCAGCGCGAAGAGCGAAACGTTCACATGAAAAGCGCCTTGCTTTCATGTTTAGATCTCCCTCTTTATCAGACCGATGGATCCATTTGGATAACTTGCCTGCACTCCTGCCAATCGAGCCGGAATGCCAATTTATATGGTAACCCTGCAGGATCCTTGTGTCGGTTCAATACTGCTCACATGTCTGTGCAGAATTGCTCATAGGACCGTTGAAGTTGTAGTCCACAAGCGCGGTGAGCAATGTTGGCCAGAGAGAGCGATCACCATTGAATTGACGTTCGAATTGCACCAGGGCAATAAAAGTAACGGAAGCGTTGCGTGTACCGCCAACCGGGACGGCGCACGTTTAGAGATTTTCTCTCACATCTCCGGAGTTATGATGAAGCCAGCCAAACGGGCGATGAGAGTGGTTTTCGTCACGTCGGTGATGAATCCCTCCTTGGCCTTGGCGCCAACTGATCTGATGAGCTCTAGTCTCTTTTCGCGGGGCATTTCCGGTGGCAAGAGCGGCGGAAGCTGAAACATCTTCCGCCCGCCGTACTGATTGATCCTTTCCAATTATAGCTTCCGCATTGATCATACAATTGACGCGCTTGGGTTGAAAAAGGAAAAGTGTGTGCAGATTTCCTTTTCTTTCAGTAAAATCGCCTTTGAAAATTAAAAAAAGGACTTCTCAACAGCTACCTAATGCCTTTTATCTGAAGCTGATTGGAAGCTGCGAGCGGTTTGATAGAAAAGGATTTTTAAAAAGGCCGCTAATCCTTCCTATCGACAGCTGAATTGGCGGTTGGAAGCCCCTTTTGTTGGAAGCGTCAAATAATCTCCACCTTCTCTTGAATCAAGCAAAATTATTATGTGCTCCGGATAATCCGATTGGAGGGATGCACGAACGCCGCCGGCATTTCGCCGAGGGTCTTCTTCGTAATGGAGAAACCAGTCTCAGAGGCGTAGAAAATGGGTTCCTCTTCTGAGAAAAGTGTCTGGGTTGCGCCGACTATATTCTACACGACGAAGAACGTTGTCTTGATCGTCCAGACTAAGTTCTAGACAGCGGGGAAAATGGTTTCCGGGACCTCGACCTCAGTCTGCGCCTTTGAGAAGATTGTCTCGAGGCCGGAGAACATTTTCTAGCAGGCAAAGACCATTGTTGGAGCGATTCCGACAATTGTCGGAACGGCTCCGACATATGTCAAAATCGGTCGTTGCTGTAACTCCAATGAATTCAATGGCATAATTATCGGCTCCGACATATTTCAGAACGACGCCGACAAATGTCGGAGCGACCAAGACAAATTTCAGAGGGACGAAGGCAATGGTTGCAGAGCCTCAGACTATCTTCTGGGGGGCCAGGAAAATGGTCCCCGCGGTCAGGAACATCTTCTCGTTCGCGCAGACTGTGGTCTCCGGAATCGAGACCATGGTCCGCATCATGCAGACCATCTTCACAACGACGGGGACAACGGTCACGGCCGCAATGAAGATGGTGTCGATCGCGCCGACCATGGTCTGATTTGTCAATCAAACTTTCGCCATAGGACGTTCGATGCCAAAAGAGCTTCGCCAAACCGATGGAACTGCGAAATCGATGAGCACCCAACAATCAGCGAAACAATCATCTTGTCTCCGACTTGCCACGATCGTTCATCGAATCATCGATGGCTCAGCAACGGTTCCGGCCCTGAATGCGTGATCGAAGTAACCCGGCCCTACGTCTCCAATTCCCACATAGCCGTTCAGAGGAGTTTTGGATTTCAGACAGTCGGACCTCTACCCGTCTCAAATCCATGCCTTACCAACCCCGTTAACGCCGCCAACTCCGCTCTCAGTACTCGCTCCGTGTCAGCGTGAGCGGTGGGCCCTCCTTCTCGTTCAGAAGTTCAGCCTTATCTGATCCTACGATCGTCAGGTGAAACGGCATCGGCGGGTCGTTCAATGATCCGGGCGGATGCGCGCGCCGATGACTGATTTGGAAGGTCAACGTCTTTCCGTCGAACTTCGGATTCAACATCGGCTCGGGCAGTCCCGGCGTTACTGTCCATGGGCTGTTTTCTTCTTTCAGTAAAATCGCCTTTGAAAATTTAAAAAAGGACTTCTCAACAGCTACCTAATGCCTTTTATTGGAAGCTGCGAGCCGTTTGATAGAAAATGATTTTTTAAAAGGGCGCTAATCCTTCCTATCGACCATCACGCAGCTCAACTGGCCGACCGGTTGCGCCAGCATGCGGGAGCGGGCATCGACTGGATTGCCGGCAAGCCGCCAGAAAAATAGACTGGTATGGAATAGCCCGAGCTAAACAGAGCCGCGAGCGCAGCGAGCGGAGATTGCCCGCTCCCTTCGGTCGCGGCTCTGATTCGCTCTATGATGCTCAAATAACTTTGTTGCCTCTGCAGATTTCGCCGAGTATGGCCATGGCACCCGTCAGCTGTCGGTCGGAAAGATATGGGGCCGGGCCCAATCTCAAGAAATTCCCACGATAATCCGCCTGAACCCCTCGATCCCGCAGCAATCTGCAGATTTCGCCCGCCCGAGCCGCGTGCAGACAAAGAAATCCGCCGATGGCCTCGATCGCGATAGACCGGTTCCGGGATATGATTTGGGGGGCAAGATCCAAACCATCAAAATGGTCCGCCAGCAGCCGAATCTGGTGCAGGCTCACCTCCCGCAGAAGTTCCGGGCTCAGCCCTTTTTCCTCAAAAAAGGAAAACACCTCGGCCGCCCGATAGTGGCTTGTGGGATCATAGGTCGATCCGGCAAAGCGCCCTGGACCTGCACCGTAGGAAAGCGGCCCCGTTGAGCAATCCTGCAGCGAGTCGAAATCGCTGAACCAACCCGTAACCAGGGGACGCATTCGGCAGTCACTCGGGAAACGAAGAAAGCAGTTCCCTTCACCCAACTGGCAGTACTTGTATCCGCCCCCCACAACGAATGCGTCCTGCAGGCGATCGCTCATCACCGAAAACGGAACTACGTTTAGAGAATGATAGGCATCCACCAGAAGTTCTGCCCCAACACTGCGGCACTTATCCAGCACCTCACTCAAGCCGTAAACAATTTCTCCGGTCTGGAAAAAAACCGAGGAGACCATTACTGCCGCAGTCCTGTTATCCACTGCCTCTATGAGCCGTTCGGCTACCTGAGATGCGGGAGAGGATTTTACTCTAAAAACTTCAATTCCCTCTTCCTCGAGACGGTCGAGCTGACGCCTTAAGCTATGGAATTCCCCGTCTGTTGTGACAATGCGATGTCTGTTACGAAAGGGCAGAGCCGATAAGAAGCGCACGACGAGCTCATGCACGCTGGATCCGAGAGCGATCTCCCCATCCGTGTCATCCAGAAGGCGCGCAAACCCCTTGCGCACAAGTTCTGCCCTGGCAAAAGCCCTTTCCCATTTGCGATCGAGGCACTCTGCTGCATCCAGCCAGGCCTGCTGTTGTCCCCGAAAACCACAATCAGGCCATGCCTGATGCGAATGTCCGGTCAGCAGCAAACGCTCTCCCACCCGAAAGTTTGTATAGAAAGGGACCAGCGCATTGGGGCTTCGGTACAAATCGTCGGGCGCAATCATTGTTTTCCGAACTGTGTGCGGATTTCCCATAAATCAGGGAAGCTGGGATTGAACAATGTCGACCTGAGGTAATCAACACCTGAAGAGCCGCCGGTGCCATATTTGCTGCCGATGATTCGCTCCACCATTTTGACGTGCCGGTAGCGCCACTCCTGGACCCCCTCATCAAGATCAAGGAGCAGTTCACAAAGATTCGCAAGATCGGGTTCTTTTGCATAAACCTGGAGGAGAGCGGCCTGAACCTGTTTGGAGGGAGCTACCGGCCGACTGAAATCCCGGTTCAGCAGATGCGCCGGAACGGCATAATTTCTTTGGGAGAGAAAGTGCAAAAAAGAATCCCAGAGGGTCGGACCTTCAAAGCGTCTCTGCAGTCGCAAGCGTGGATAGGATCCTTCGGGAAATGCATCAAGCACTTCACGCCGCTTGTTCCCAAACGCAAACTCCAGCTCCCGAAACTGCGCGGACTGAAATCCGCTGGCAGTGCCCAGCAGATCGCGGAAGGCCAAAAACTGCGCCGAGGACATGGTCTCGAGAATGTCCATCTGGGAAACAAGCACTTTGAAAATCGCCAGCAAACGCTTCAGAGTCGATTGAGCCTGTGCGGACTCGCGCACTTCCATGTGCCTTGCAAGGCAATCGATTTCGTGAAGCACTTCTTTGAACCACAATTCATAGGTCTGGTGAATCACAATGAAAAGCATTTCATCATGTGCTTTCCCCTGAGATTGCGGTTGCTGCAAATCGAGCAGCTCGTCCAGCTTGAGATAATTGGAATACGTCAGTGCCATTGGCAACTCCAGTCGGGCGTTCTGCTCTATACTACTATTGAAGCCGCCGGTCGAAAACAAACATCAGAATACAGAAGTCAGGAGCCAGAATTCAGTCTCGAAACTAGTGGGTTTATGCAAGTAGTCGGCATTTACTGCGGCGCGAGTTCGATTATCGGGATTCGAATTTCAAAAGATGCTAGCATATCCTCTCCTGCTTGCAGGTGGACAAGGAGTAATAGAGAATTCTGACTCCTGATTCCTGATTCCTGACTCCTGAATTCTCTATTTCTTCATTGGTGTCTTCAGACTGGGGAGACTCTATGGTGAAATTCCTGCTTTGGTGCATTTTGTTAGTCTTATGCTGGCCGGTGGCTCTGTTGGCGCTGGTCGCATATCCGGTTGTCTGGCTGCTCCTGCTTCCCTTCCGGATTTTCGGAGTTGCCGTAGACGGCGTGCTTGCGCTGATCGGCTCGATCATCACGCTTCCTGCCAGGCTGTTGCGCAGGATCTGAAAAACAGAATTCACGAGTCAGGTATCAGAATTTAAGATTCAGGAGCGCCGCAGTCCGCCGTACTAATTGATCCTTTCGAATTATAGCTTCCGCATTGATCATACAATTGACGCGCCTGGGTTGAAAAAGGAAAAGTGTGTGCAGATTTCCTTTTCCTTCAGTAAAATCGCCTTTGAAAATTAAAAAAAGGACTTCTCAACAGCTACCTAATGACCTTTATCGGAAGCTGATTGGAAGCTGCGAGCGGTTTTATAGAAAAGGATTTTTAAAAAGGCCGCTAATCCTTCCTATCGACTCCTGCTAAGAAATTTGAACAGTCCGTTCTATTTATTCGTGAAGGCAAGCCGTCCACGGCAGTCTGCTATATATCCCGACGCTACGCTTCACTGATAGCAGTATCGACATTGAATAGACCTAGGAGTTTGGG
>JBEKKY010000217.1:0-11362 GCA_050010475.1 Acidobacteriota bacterium
TAGAGGGCATATGAAAAATCGCATCGCAGTAATTCTTGCCGTCACTCTTTTTTGCGGACTGCTTCCTGCTGCAAGTGAAAAGATCGATTCCGGCGTGAACTGGAGCATTCGTCAGGAAGAAACCGATCATTCTCAAACCATGCGCCTCGTTCACCAGCTCACTGATGTGTACGGCCCTCGTTTGACCGGTTCGCCCAATTTCAAGGCAGCATGTGAATGGGCAATGGAACAGCTGGCGCATTGGGGATTAGTGAATGCGCATACGGAAAAGTGGGATTTCGGCCACCCCGGATGGAGCAACGACAGCTACTCCATCCGCGTCCTGTCGCCTTACAAGGACCTGTTGGACGCCAGGGTTGTCGCATGGACTCCCAGCACAAAGGGCTTGGTCAGAGCTAAAATTGTGCAAATCACGCCCCCGGACCACTCGACGCTTGAAGGTCTCGAAGCGTACCTGGAAAGCGTTAAAGATAAAGTACACGATCGAATCGTTCTCGCCGGCGCTCACGTTGAAGTGCCGATCTCATTCAATCCGGCGGTCAAGAGACGCGAGGATTCCGACCTGCGATCCCAATACGATCCGAACAATCCACCGCCTCAGCGCCGGGCCGAGCAGCCAACCAATGCGCCCAAGCTTCTGGACTCGCGGGAAATTGAAGAGAGGATTGACGCTTTTCTGGTGGCAAATCGAGCGCTTGTGAAGATCTCCGATGCGGCTCGGGAGCATGGACAGATTCGTGTCTTCGCCAACCGCACCTACAATGCGGCAAAAGCGGTGCCAAGCATCGTCATCCGCAACGAAGATTACGGACGGATGTGCCGCGTTCTGGCGGATGGAAACAACATCGAAATGGAAGTCGAGATTCTAAACACCATCCACCCCGATCAGATGTCTTTGAATACAGTCGCTGAAATCCCCGGGAGCGATAAAAAGAACCAGGTGGTTATGTTGGGCGCTCACATCGATTCATGGCACGCAGGCATGGGCGCCACAGACAATGCCACCGGGGTAGCTGTCATGATGGAGGCTGTCCGAGTTTTAAAACAGCTTGGTGTCAAGCCGAGGAGAATGATCCGAATTGTCCTTTGGGGTGGAGAAGAACAGGGACTGCTGGGGTCAAAAGCATATGTGCGTGACCACTTCGGCACTTTTGAATTGCCCCGTCAGGAATTCCCGACACTAATGGCATATATAAACCTGGATTCGGGAACCGGCCGGGTGCGTGGAGCTTCCGTTTTCGGTCCTCCGGAGAGCTCAGCCGTTTTGAGGCAGATTTTGCAGCCATTCGCAGATATGGGAGTCATGGGAGCGAATTCGATTCAAAGCAGAAATTACGGCGGGACAGACAGCACCTCGTTCAACTGGGCGGGATTGCCGGGAATCAACCTGTCACAGGACCCGATCGAATACCAGACTCACACATGGCATACAAACCTGGATACCTACGAGCGCGTACTGGAGGGAGATTTGAAGCAGTGCGCAATTGTAGTTGCATCGATTGTCTATCACTTGTCCATGCGCGACGAAATGCTGCCGAACTTTTCTTCCGATAAAATGCCTCCGCCGGAGAAATAAAGTTTGCTTTGAGTCCCGGTGTCTTTGCGGTTACCTCGAAGACTCCAGGACACGAAGGGCTCGTTCAACCACGTTTTCGACCGTGTAGCCGAGCTTCTCGAACGCAACCTTGCCCGGCGCAGAGGCGCCGAATCGATCCAATCCGATCACGTCTCCCTTATCGCCGACATATCTGCACCATCCCTGAGAGATTCCGGCTTCCACAGCCAGCCGGGCACGAATGGACGGAGGCAGGATTTCATCCAGGTACTCCTGCGGCTGAGCCTCGAAGAGTTCCCAGCTGGGCATTGAAATCGTCCGCGTTGCAATTCCCTGCTCGGCCAGCTTCCGCTGCGCCTCTACGATAAGACCCACTTCGGATCCGGTTGCAAGCAGGAGCAGATCGAGCCTTTCTCCCGGGGTATCCGCCAGAACGTAGGCGCCACGCCGCAGTCCTTCGGGAGATCCATATTGCGTGCGGTCAAGCGTGGGGACCGCCTGTCTCGTTAGGATAAGCGCAACCGGTCGACGACGGCTTTCGACGGCAACGCGCCAGGCCACAACCGTTTCATTTGCATCACATGGGCGGATGACCACAAGATCAGGAATTGCCCGAAGCGCTGCCAGATGCTCGACCGGTTGATGTGTCGGGCCGTCTTCGCCCACCCCGATGCTGTCGTGCGTGAAGATGAAGATAACTCCCAGTTCCATCAGCGACGCCAGCCGGACCGGCGGACGCATGTAATCGGAGAAAACAAAAAAGGTCGCCGTATACGGGATGATCCCGCCGTGAGCTCCCATCCCATTCGCGATCGAACCCATGGCATGTTCGCGGACGCCGAAATGCAAATTCCGGCCTTGATAGCTCCATCCCCCTCCGGTCGCCCCCTGCATATCTTTGGCCTTGAAGTCCGGGCTTTCAAAATCCCCTTCGTTTTTCATAACGCTCTGGGTTGACGGATTCAAATCTGCCGATCCTCCGACCAGTGCCCGAAGTTTTGGACTGATTGCATTGATGACCTTCCCCGATGCAGCGCGGGTCGCGATTCCTTTTGCATCTGCAGAAAAGGAAGGAATGCCGGCGTCCCAGTCAGTGGGAAGCTCTCCGCGCATCGCCCGTTGAAATTCCTGCGCGAGGTCGGGGAATTTCTTCGAATATCCAGCGAATTCTGCGCTCCAATCCGATTCCGCTTTTCTCCCGCTCGCCAATGATTTCCTGAAATGATCCAGAGCTTCTTCGGGTACATAAAAGGGCGGATCTGAGGGCCAGCCCAGATTCTGCTTCGTCAATTTCACCTCTTCGGCCCCCAGCGGAGATCCGTGGGATTCAAAGGAGTCCTGTTTGTTCGGCGAACCATATCCTATATGTGTCCTTACCAGGATCAGCGACGGACGAGCTTTTTCGGCTTGCGCTTCCCGGATTGCATTTTCAATCGATTGCAGATCGTTCCCGTCCTCGACAGTAACCGTGTGCCATTCGTAGGCATCAAAGCGCCGCGCACGGTCTTCACTGAAAGAAATGTCGGTCGAAGCGGCCAGGGACACGTGATTGTTGTCGTAGAGGTAAATAAGTTTTCCGAGCTTCAGGTGACCCGCAAGGGATGCGGCCTCGGAAGCAACCCCTTCCATCATATCTCCGTCGCTCACAATGGCGTAGGTATAATGGTTCACAATTTCATGCCCCGGCCGGTTGAAGCGCGCCGCCAGATGGGCTTCCGCCATGGCCATCCCAACCCCGTTCGCAAATCCCTGACCCAATGGTCCCGTTGTTATTTCGACGCCCGGCGTTACCCCGCGTTCAGGATGACCGGGAGTGCGGCTTCCCCATTGCCTGAATTGCTGGATTTGTGCGAGCGGAAGGTCATAGCCGGTCAGGAACAAAAGACTGTATAGCAACATGGACCCATGCCCCGCGGAAAGCAGAAAGCGGTCGCGGTCCCACCATCCGGGATTGGCGGGATTGTGCTTGAGGAAACGAGTCCACAACACATAAGCCATGGGCGCGGCGCCCATCGGCAATCCAGGATGTCCGCTATCGGCCTTCTGTACGGCATCGATTGAAAGGAACCGAATTGAATTAACGCAAACCTGGTCCAGAGTTGACAGGGCAGAAGTCTTCGGCAAATTCTCATTCATCGGCAGCGCTCCCTAGAACTAATATTGGGGCGGCGCTGAAGCGCCGCCCGCAAGATTAAGGCAAAATGTAGATTGTCGCGTTCCTGATGTCAATTTCGATTCGAACATTTCGATTCGAAATTGGAGATTCAATATTCGAGATTGAAACCAAGGAGAGTCCTGAAGTTATAATGCTTCGAGAGGAGATCTTTTATGCGCGTTGTGCTCGGTTCCGATCATGCCGGTTTTGAGATGAAACAGGCGATGCTGAATTATGTACAAGGTTTGGGACACGATGTTGTCGATGTCGGGGCCCATAACGCCTCAGCATCGGATTACCCGGATTATGCGGAGGCTCTGGCTCTCACCATTCTCAACCACCAAGCCGAGAGGGGGATCCTGATCTGCGGAAGCGGCGTGGGAGCCTCCGTTGCTGTCAACAAAATTCCGGGAATACGGGCAGGAGTCTGCCACGACTGCTACTCGGCGCATCAAGGAGTTGAGCACGACAACATGAATGTCCTGGTGCTCGGTTCGAGAGTCATTGGACTCGAACTGGCGCGTGATCTGATCTCAACTTTTCTAAAAGCAACGTTCTCGGCCGAAGAACGTCACCTCCGGCGATTGGCCAAAGTTCAGCAACTGGAAACCAAATTTCGTTAACGCGTTTCCGGTTTCCCGTTTTGACCTACTAACCTCAGAAACTTCTTCATGATAATTTGACAAATAAATCATGAACCAATAAAATCATTCTTCATGACACGGCCTTTACAGATTTACCTTGATGATTCAGATTTCGATCGCCTAGAGAAATGGGCCGACGAGCGGGGATGGACCAAGTCCCAGGCAGTCCGTTTTGCGCTACGCGCGTTGACTCGCGTTCCAGAGGAAGATCCCCTTCTTTCTGCCAGCGGCATGATCGACGGGCTGCCGGAAGATGCTAGCGTGAATGTCGACCACTACCTCCTGGAGGCCTATGTTGCCGAAAAGAAGCCGCGCTACCGAAAAACACGCCGGCGGAAATAGCGCCTTTGTCGACACAAGCGCCTGGATAGCTCTTTTCTCTGGGCGCGACCAATATCATGGGGACGCAGACCGCATATTTAGACAGGCAGTTGCGTCAAAGCGACAATTGTTCACGACAAATCTGGTTGTCGCTGAGACACATCGTTTTTTTCTTCACAGGGCTGGCACCAAAGCAGCAGCCGCGGCATTGGCCAAGATTGAAGCAAGCCCGCTCGTACGGATTGAATTTGCAGGCGCGGCTCACCATCAATCTGCCAAAAGCTGGATGGAAAAACTAAAAGATCACCCGATCTCCTACACGGATGCTGTCAGTTTTGCCTGCATGGAAGCGGCGGGATGCTTGGAGGCGATGACCTACGATCACCATTTTCGCCTGGCAGGCTTTGCGTCCAGTCTCTGAGTCTTTGAGGCAAGATTACAAAAGCGAATTCAGCGAGCGTGCAAGTTCCTTCAGCCGATTCATGTGTTCCAAGCCCACGGCTTCGGCTTCGGAATTTCCTCGCTGCTATAGCGCCCCCGCCCCCACGCATCTCTTTTTAGAGAAACCAGGAAATCGAAAAATTGCAGGCTGCAGCTATGCCGCATCCGGCCTGCAACGCGAAGCAATCCATACGGACGAAGCCAAAAATCGTAGGCGGTGAAGTCGTGTATAGGAGGATTAACGAGAAGCACATTCAATGACTGCATGCAGTGAAAATAGCGGACTCAAGCCTCTTTGTCACGGAGAGACGCGGAGACACGTATCCGCTCTCTCCGCGTCTCGGCGTGATCCTGTTGACGGCGCATAGGTCCGTGCAGGATACTGTGGCCATTCAAGGAGTCCCGCTATGAAGCTGGAACTGAATAGGCGAGAGTTTCTGAAGGTATCCACACAGGGATTGGCGATCGCCGGGTTGACCGGATCTGCATTAGCCGCGCAGATCCTGGAGAAAGAAAATCCTGCTGCGTGGATCACTTCCTTTATCGTCGATTACGTCGCGAAATCCCCGGGGAACTCGATAAGGAACGCGGAAAACGACAAGGCATGGGCCGAACCGCTGGTCGGTTTCTCCCGAGGAGACGATCCCATCTACCAGCAGTTCAAAGAAGAACCCATCGGTCCATTCCATTGGACTCCTCTGGAAATATTCAGTCTGACTTTTCCTGGAATTTCTGTAAAGGCGGAGGAGCTGTCCGTAATCTCATGGATCCTGCCTCACACGGAAGCAATTAAGGCTGATCTCCGGAAACAGAAAACGAATCCCTCAGAGAAATGGATCCGGGCAAGGATATATGGCGAGGAGTTCAATGAAGAGTTGCGGAAATATGTGGCCGAGACACTGAATAAGTCAGGGCACGCCGCGGTTGCCCCAATTCTTTCCAAAAGCTTCAAAATGGGAAACTCGGAACGTTACGGCATGGCTTCATCGTGGTCCGAGCGGCATGCCGCCTATGCAGCCGGTCTCGGCACTTTCGGACTTTGCGACGGTTTGATTACTCCCAAGGGGAAGGCGATCCGCTGCGGTTCGGTGGTAGCGCGAATTCAGGTTCCTGCTACGCCGCGCCCCTATCAAAATCATCATGCTTACTGCCTCTTCTATGCGAAGGGGATCTGCGGCATGTGCACGACTCGATGCCCTGCGGGAGCTGTCACGAAATCAGGCCATAATAAGGCAGCGTGCGCGAAGCAATGCAATGCTACGGCTGAGTATGCAGACAAGCAACTCGGTTTGAAAGGTTATGGGTGCGGGTTCTGCCAGACCGGCGTCCCCTGCGAATCACAGATCCCGGTGTGAAACCGAAAAACGGGGACAGGCTGCGCAATCCCCTAATTCAGGAAGACTGCGCCCATTCCACGGATTTCAGGAATTAGGGGATTGCGTAGCCTGTCCCCGTTTTTCGGTTATGAGTTTTTGGCGGCTTTCATGTCCCACCCATGTAATTCCAGGGTTCGCGCTCCGGAGGTAACATAGGGATCGCTTTCAGCAAGCTTTAACGCCTCCTCGTGCGATGCTGCAATGTAAATGACAAGGCCACCCCCTCCATCGGTGAAGCGTCCCCGGGCAAAAATCTTCCCCTCCTTTTCTTTCTCGGTCAAAAAATCCACATGTTGCTGCCGATATTTGGTGTTCTTCTCAACATCTTTCATGTTCAGCAATGCTGCAAAATACTTCATCCTTGTTCTCCTTTAACGATAGCCACGCTTGCGGAAGTGCCAATCCGCGTTGCACCGGCTTGAATCATCGCAAGGGCCGTTTCCAGATCGCGAATTCCCCCTGAAGCCTTTACTCCGAAATCCGGGCCTACGGTCCTCCGCATCAATTCCACGTCCGCCAATGTCGCTCCGCCGCTGCCAAAGCCGGTCGAAGTTTTTACAAATTGGGCGCCTCCTTCCATTGCCAGACGGCAGGCTTGGATTTTCTCCTCAACGCCTAACAAACAAGCTTCAAGAATCACTTTCACCGGCAACCCGCCTGCGGCCTTCACTACATTCCTGATTTCTTCCAGAACATAATTTCTGTCGCCCTGTTTCAGACGTCCAACGTTCAGCACAAAATCGATTTCCTGCGCGCCTTCAGCGATCGCAGACTTCGTTTCGAAACACTTGGCTTCAGCAGACATGGCGCCCAGCGGGAATCCGGCAACGGAGACGACCTTGCAGTCAGAGCCCTGTAATGCCCGCCGGGCGGTTTTCACCCATGACCCATGGACACATACGGCGAAAAACCGGTTTTCGCGTGCTTCGGCACAGAGTTGCTCGATATCCCGAGCCGTCGCATCGGGTCTCAGCAACGTGTGGTCAAGGCAGGCCGATATTCGAATCGAGTCAGTCACAGCCTTTAATCTTAGGACAAAATGGAGAAAAAATCAGGGACGTTCCTTCCTTCGCGATCCACTTCAGGAGCAAGTGAACGCGGGAATGTCCCTGATTTTAACCGTCGGTGGGGTTCTTGGGCTTCTTTCTAAACGGCTTTACACTAAAATAAAACAAAGAATCAGCCCTGGGTCCACGTTCCGAAGGATGGCTGGAGAAGTAAAATGCGAAGCAAATTACCAGGAACACGGCAACAAGAGTCAGGATAATTCCGAGCATTTCGTCACTCTGATAATACCTTTTTTGTCCTCACACGCTGCTACGCTCGCAAACCTACTGCTGCAACTCCTTTGAACGGGCCCTCTAAGTATTACGAAGCAGTGAGCCGGATGTGACATGAAAAAAGCATCCCTAGGGGCCTGTAAAAGACCTGTGGGCAGTATGGAGTGTCGGTTCTCCAGAGGGCTGAAAGCGCGGCAGAACCCAATGTTGGCATAAAGCAAATTCAAGCCCCACAAGGGACTATAGGAGGGACCGGTCTAAGCAAAACAATGAACCCGCTATAATTCCACCGCCACACACCACCAGCCCCCTCGAGATTTATTTCGGCAACGATAAGGAACTTATTTAAAATCCGGCTTCCTGTTCGTAGCATTTGTTGCTGTTACGAAATCATTCGAATCGAGGAGCGTATATTCCGCTTTTTGAAACGCGATGATTGATTTTTTGTAGGAGATCAAAGCCTGCAGCTCAGCGCCTTGGGCCGCCGAATAGTTGGCCTGGCGATCCAGAACGCGAAAGTTTTCGCTTACTCCCCCTTCGAAACGCTTCTGTTCTCCGATAAGCTGCTCTTGGGCGTATGCGGTCGCAGCCCTGGCGCTTTCAACCAACTTTCGATTTGTCTCGATTTTCTGCGCCGCATTGCGGATATCCGCCTGAATCTGCTGTTCGATGCTTTTCCGCTTCATAAGCTCTTGCCTTTTTTGAATCTTGACCTCAGCGATTTGGGCAGCCACGGTTCTGTTGAGTACCGGGATCTGCACGTTAAAACTTACGGCCCAATTGGTAAATCCGCCGTTGAACAGCAGCTTGTAAGCGTTTCCGATGCCGCCAACCATGGACGGGTCAATGAGAACTTCGCGCTGTCCCGTAAGGGGGTTGGTGATATAGGACTGCGGCCCCGCAACACCAGTCGTTCCAAACGTACCTTTGAGATCGAACTGCCATTTCCGGCTCTCTTCGTTCACCTTTTGATTGATGTCATACTTATTCGATGTGATATACGATTGTTCCAGTTCGGGCCTGTTCTTCAATGCCGTCTCCACGGCTGCCCCATAATCGACCTTGTATTCCTGATAATCCGGTGTTTCTGCCGGGACAATCACCTGCGACCATATTTCTTCTTTCCTGTCACTGGAAATCATCGTGAGAAGAGCATTCTCGGCGTCGGATATCTTCTCCTCAGCAGTAATCATATCCCCTTCGCGCTGTGCAAGCGTTGCCCGGGCCTCTGTAACGGTAATAGCGGCCAGCGTTCCGATTTCGGCTTTCCGGATATTATCGCGCAGAGTTGTTTGCGCCAATCTCACGGATTCCCGTTTGATTTCATAGTCGCGGATCGCTCCTACCAGATCCCAGTACTGTCCCTGGACGTTGGCGATAATATCGACGACTTTCGCTTTGAATTGGCTATCGTTCATTTTCAGATCGAGGTTCGCAAGCTTGATCTGGCCCCGGTTTTGATCTATTCGAAGATTCCGCCACAGCGGTTGAGTGAAGGTAAAGGTAGTGCCTGCGTTATATTGGGGGCTGAATAGCAGAAAGCCGACGTTGCTGTCGGTTCGGTTGGAATTAAGATTCGCCGAATACGAACCACCGGTCCTGACGTTCTGCTGAATTGTAAAATTCCAGTTCGCATAGTCCATCGTGCTGTAATTGCCGAGGAGTGACTCTGTGGCCAGGTTTGTATTGGGGGATTTCTGGGATTGAACTCCTAGGGCCAAAGTGATCGTGGGATCGTAGGATCCTTTAGCTTGGATGATCGCTTGCCGAGATAATCCTTCGTTGGTATCCTGAATCGCAATGTCCAGGTTTTTGGTTAGGGCCAGCTTGGTAACGTCCTTCAAAGAAAGGCGTAAAGCCGTTCCGTCCTTTTCAGCCTTTTCTACCAGACTCAACGGCAAAGGCGGCAGGGGCGGCAATGGCTGAACGGATTCCTCTTGTGCGGCTCTGTTTTGTTCTGCCATCAAAACTCCTGATGGGCAGACCGCTATTACCAGTACTGCACAGAGTGTCTGAAAGATCGACAAGGCTCGCCAGATCGAATGCTTTTGCATATAAACTCCTCGTATGAGAAAACTGATGCCTCTCATGGGAATACGTTAAAAGGGCGGAGAAAGTTTTCCTGAATTTGGGAATTTTGAATGAACTCGCGAAAGAAGGTGAATTATGCCAGGCCAAGACAAAAAAAGGTCCCGAACTCTGAAGGTTATTGGGATTGTTCTTTTGGTGCTGCTTGCGGCAATCGTTGCGCTCCCATTTTTTCTCGATGTCAATCAATTCAAGCCCGAGCTCGAATCCAAACTTTCCGGTGCGCTCGGCCGGGAGGTCAGGGTGGGAAAGCTGAAGCTTTCGCCGCTGTCCGGAAGCGTCGCCGTCGAAGAAATCAATATATCCGATAATCCCTCCTTCAGCCATTCCCCGTTTGTTAATGCCCAATCATTGAAAGTGGGGATTGAACTGAAACCGCTCATTTTCTCCAAATCCGTTCGCATTACCGGAATTGTGCTGGACCATCCCTCCATTACTCTAATCCGTTCCGCTTCCGGTCAATGGAATTTTTCGGATTTGGGAAGCGGCTCCGAACCGAAGGCGCCCGGTTCCGGTCAATCAGGCAGTTCCTCGGGAAAGGATGTATCGATCCAACAGCTGAAAATCACGGGAGGGCAGATTACAGTCGTGAACGGCCAAGAGCGGCAAAAGCCTGCCGTGTATAACAACGTGGATATCGCGGCCAGCAATCTGTCCTACACAACGGCTTTCCCGTTCAGCCTGACGGCATCAATGCCTGGACAGGGCACGCTGAAACTCGAAGGGAAGGCCGGACCGCTCGCCAGGCAGGATATGCTGATGACGCCTATGTCCGCTGAGCTTGTCGTGAAGCATTTCGATCTCCTCGCCTCCGGATTCGTGGAGCCGGGATCGGGGCTTGCCGGCCTGATCGACTTCAGCGGCACCGTTACATCCGACGGTGGGCAAGTTCGAAGCAAAGGGAAAGCGTCTGCCGATAAACTCCGGATCGTGAAAAGCGGCTCTCCTGCAGGCAAGCCGGTTTCACTGCAATATTCGGTCAGCTATGACCTCGCGGGTCAAAATGGGAGCTTGAGCGACGCAACCATCGGGTACGGGAAGGCTGTTGCCCGTCTGAACGGTAATTACGAGATGCGGGGATCCAATCTCATTCTGAAAATGACGCTGCACGGTAACAATATGCCGGTGCAGGACCTGACGGCCTTGCTTCCCGCGCTGGGCATCACGCTTCCCAGAGGGGCTTCACTGCAAGGTGGATTTCTTAATTCCGATCTGGCCACCGAAGGCCCGATTGAGGGACTGATTATTGCCGGCACAGTGGAAATTTCCAATACCCGGCTGGCTGGGTTTGATCTTTCAGGAAAGATGGCTCCGATTGCCGCCATGGCAGGACTCCGATCGAGTCAGGAGACCGATATTGAAAAGTTCGCTTCCGCGCTGCGGCTCGCGCCGGATGGGATTCAGGTAAGTAATTTAGTTCTGGTCGCTCCGGCTTTGGGAGAGCTGAGCGGCAACGGCAGGATTGCCGCCGATCAATCGCTGGATTTCACCATGCAAGCGAT